>NZ_JAUBQM010000040.1:0-58163 GCF_036701245.1 Microcoleus sp. Pol14D4 | reverse complement strand
GCCGGATGCAGTGAAAGCTGCACGTCCGCGTTCTGAAGGAGAGGTGTCCTGTGGTAACACAGGCATCGACTCTAATTAACTGAGAGGTGCCGGGGATAATACCTCCCATCGACTCAAACAGAAGGAAGAAGAAAGAGGGAAGAAGGAAGAACGAAGAAGGAAGAAGGAAGATTTTCCACATCTCCGGCTTTGCCACTCTCCCACTATCCCACTGCCCCAATCTACCCCGTCTCCCATTCCCCCACTCCTCCACTCTCCCCCACTTCATTGAGCCAAACTCGTGATTGCAATCTATCCAGGCAGCTTTGACCCCATTACCTTCGGTCACGCAGACATTATTGAGCGGGGATCTAAACTGTTTGATCGGGTAATTGTTACCGTAGTCAGAAACCCCAGCAAAACCCCTCTCTTCACCGTAGAGGAACGGATCGAGCAGATCCTGCGCTCTACCCAACACTTGCCAAACGTAGAAGTAGACAGTTTTGAAGGTTTGACAGTAAACTATGCTAAGATTCGACAAGCCAAAGTGCTGCTGCGGGGGCTCCGGGTATTAACAGATTTTGAAATGGAACTCCAGATGGCCCACACCAATAAAACCCTTCTGGGTGAAATTGAAACAGTTTTTTTGGCAACTTCTAACGAGTACAGCTTTTTAAGTAGTAGTGTAGTTAAAGAAATAGCCAAGTTTGGTGGCTCCGTAGATCATCTTGTTCCGAAACACGTCGCCCTAGATATTTACAAATGTTACGCCAGCAGGAACCCACTCGCATCGAACCCGACACTACCGGACGCGGCACTGAGAACGAACCCCCTCAGAACACAGCCGCCTTCGGAGACCCCACCCGAACCGCAGGAGTAGACATCCAGCGGGAATTGAATCGGCTTGAGGAAATTGTTCTCGACAGCCCGCGAATTCCCATGACCAGACGCACTCTGGTGGATGAAGAACAGTTGCTCGATCAGTTAGACTTGGTGAGGCTAAATTTGCCGATCGCTTTTCAGGAAGCCGAGACGATCATTCGGCACAAGGATGACTTGCTTCAAGAGGCGGAACTTTACGCTCAGGAAGTGATAGAAGCAGCAGAACAGAGAGCAGCAGAAATTTTAAACGATATGGGCCTGCTGCAGCAGGCGAAGATAGAGGCAGATCAGTTGCGGCAGCAAGTTTTGCTCGACTGTGAGGCAATACAGCAGGCCACGCTGGCGGAAGTCGAACAAATTCGCTACCAGGCTCAAGAGGAATTGGAAGAGATGAGAGTCAGGGCGATGGCTGAATGCGAGGAAATTCAAAACGGAGCCGACGATTATGCCGACCAAGTGCTGGATAATATCGAGCACAAGTTGAGCGATATGCTGCGCGTGATCCGCAACGGGCGCGATCAGTTGGATAGTGTTTCTACGTCGCACATCCATCACAACAACGGTTAGCCCACAGTGAACTCATTTCTTGAACATTTCTAAAAGTCTACCTAATTTAGGTAGATTTTTTTTTGCAATAGTCTCTATAGTCTTTATTCCTCAATTCGAGCACTCGCTGGCTTATTGTCGCTGAGATAAGTTTTGTGAACATAAAAGCAAATATAACATTTTATGATATCCTACTCATCAAACAAAAAATTCCTAATTTGATTCAAATTTTTACAGTCTAATTTTTACGATGAAAAAACTTTCTAATCGGTTCGCTGAATTTGATTAGATCAGAGCTTTGGCGATCGTCAGTGTGGTGATTACTCATGCTGGCTTCTTCGCCTTTGGCGATCGCAGCATTCAATTTGTCGCGATCGATACATTACAACTATTTGGCGTACCTGCATTTTAATGTTGAGCCGTTTTTTCTCACCAACAAACTGGAAAATCAAAATAATCCCGCACTGGTAGTCAAAAAAAAGACTGTCAAAAATTATACCCCCCTATCTGTTTTCGTCAAGAGCTTTCTACATCTTAAATGTTTTGGGGGAACTGCAAAAATTTGATTTACTGTCATTACTCACAGATATCCTGAGAGGCAAGGGTGAAGTTTCCCTATTACTTCATCGTTGTGATTGTTAAATGCTACGGCTGGTTGTGGCTTCTCGTGAAATTAAAATTTTTAGAACCCAGAAAACTTTTGGCTTTGGGATTAACAATTCAAACACTTTTTACAATATTCTTCTACTTAAGCGCTTTCAAATATATCGATACCTCTATCTTCGATCGAGCGCTGGCTGGATTTTTAGTTGGATTTAGCCATTTTCAACAAGTTTATTTTTGGGCGGTTCGTATGACATAATTCAACTCTCGAACGCAGAAAAATGCCAAACTTAGGAGCAACTATCCTCTTTTATGTAGCGAGCATTTGGGAATATTACCTGATAAGTGGAGTTAATTCTGAGGGATGGTTACTCCGCTCGTTTTTTTTTAATCTTCTCAAAGATACGCAATTTTGTTCGTATTGTCCGTCCTCGCATTTTCTAAGAGTATCGCAGTTCCCAGTAAATAGAGTATCTGGGTTAATCACAATATTGTCTGCTTATTCATTCCCTTTATATCTCCTCCTGGATTCGACGGTATTGAAATAGGTTTTGTTAGCGTTTTATAAGTTTATTAGCCTCGTATCTCCGCTGCTGAAGCTCGGCTTTTTAGTAACAGGTCATTTGTACGGTTGTTGGGCGATTATTTACCTGGTGCAGAAAGTTCTGCCCAAAAATTACAGCCTGTACATTCTGGGAATTTAATCTAATTTTTTGTTTTAGCGTATGTCTTCATAAAACTGCTTAAGATAGCGGGGAGAAACGCCAAAACCCCACAAAAAACCTATCGAAAGATAGATCGCAATTGCTTTAAATTCGCCCCAGTTTGCAACTCGCCGATCGCTACTTTCCACTACCCGATTGACTAACTTAAGTCTCCCCCGTCGCACTAGCTTCAAACACAAATCCGCTTCCTCCATAATTGGCAGCGCTGCATCGAAACCGGCGCATTCCCAAAAATCGGTACGGCGGCAAAAAATAACTTGGTCGCCAAACAGCAGGCGCAATCCTTTGAAAAATAAATGAGGTCGAAATAACAGTGGCGCGTAATAAGTTTTGAGGTAATTGTGGAGGGAAAAACCCCATCTTGTTTGCTGCGAACCAGCCATCAGGGAGATAAACCCGCCACCGGAAATTTCGGCATCGGACAATGTTTTCTGGATAACTGCTACAATGTCGTCTGGAACTAAAGTATCGGCGTGGAGAAAGCACAGAATTTCGCCGGTGGCGACAAGAGCACCTAAGTTCATTTGCAAGGAACGTCCGGCTGTAGTGCTAGAAATAACGCGGATGCCGGCCGAAAGTGCGATCGCCGCTGTGTCGTCTTGACTGCCGCCATCTACCACCAACACTTCCCAAGCGGGAGGATTAAGAATACTGAGTTGGCGGAGGGTGCGTTTCAGACAAGTCGCTTCGTTAAGGACTGGGATGATAATAGAAACGCGATCCATCTTGTTGAAATTTGTGCCAGAGCTATTATAATAAACAACTGTGGCGATTCACAACTAACGAAAAAATAGAACTTACGCGCGCGGATTCAGAAACCCAGTGTCTGCGTGCCAACTCGTCACGAAACTTCAGATTTTTCACAGAAATTGGTTTTTTGGCGTCAGTCCTATAAAATCATGCAAAAGTGCAATCGCCCTATATATTTTCCACTAATCAGGACTGAGAAAATCGTGCAGAAAACAGAAGTAAAAAATGATTTAGAATTTTATGATGAAAATGCCGATAATTGGTGGGACGAAAATGCTAAAATTTATGCCTTATACCATCTAAACAAACCCAGATTTGAGTTTTTCGACCGACACGCGACTAACTGGCAAGGGCTAAAAACCTTAGATGTCGGGTGCGGGGGCGGCTTTTCTTGCGAGTTTATGGCCGAGAGAGGCGCTATTGTTTCTGGAATAGATCGATCGGAGAAATGTATTGTAGCAGCTCAAGATCACGCAGTTACCAGCGGTTTTGATATTGACTACAGGCAAGGTTTTGCCGAAAATATGCCCTACGACGACAATACCTTTGATGTTGTAATCTGCGTGGATGTTTTGGAACACGTAGCCGATTACAAAAAAGTTGTGTCTGAGGTGCACAGGATTCTCAAGCCTGGGGGACTGTTCTTTTTTGATACAATTAACCGAACTTTTTCCTCGCAAATTGTGATGATTGGACTGATGGAAAATACATTGCAGGAAATCAAGCGGGGCGTTCACGATTGGGAAAAATTTATTACGCCGGATGAACTGTCTGTGGTAATGCAAGATATTGGTTTTGGCAAGATTGAAATTAAAGGTTTTGATATGTTTGGAGAAATGGGCGCTATGTTAGCCGCAATGCACGGGTTTTGGGAAGATTTTACACGCGGCAAGCAGGTGTTTCCTTCGGCGGCTATTTTTAAACAAATATCTCAAACTCTAACATCGAATCTAGCTAACTATATGGATTACAAAAAGTCTGGGTTGTTTAAAATCAAAATTAATGAAGATCGGTCGATTATGTATGTTGGCGTTGGGGCGAAGAATTAATCAGTTAATTGTTAACTTTTGCCATTCGGGGCGAGGTGGAGACGGATTTTTGCGATCGACAAATCCGTCTCCAACCCCCCTCTATTCCATTTTTGAGGGTATGCACGCAGCGGTAAACCTTATGCTGTTGAGTGCAATACACATATTTCGTAGGCACGAGGCCGTATCCTTACTATATTGCGGGCAATTGAGAATTGCTATATTGGCGATCGCACGACAAACCTAAGCCGGGGCTGAGGGATACTGAGTATCGATCGAATTTTAATGACTCGCCCGAACTCCTGAAATAGCGATCGAGCAAGCATATATACTTAAATGTTGGGGCGAACACAGTGGCATCGCCCCTACCGATTCACAATTTATCAAGAATTATGCCAGCAAGTTTTCTGCCAAAATCGATCGCACAACTCACAGAATCTACCTCAATTGCTTTAGCCCAAAGCATTCAACGGGAGGCAATTACTACTCCCCTATCTTCTGAGCCAATTGCCACAACCTACGTGCGCCAAGGCAGCGCAAACACACCAATTTTACTACTTCACGGCTTCGACAGTTCCTTGTTTGAATTCCGCCGCCTGTTGCCGCTGCTAGCTGCTGAAAATGAAACTTGGGCGGTTGATTTGTTGGGTTTCGGCTTTACAGAAAGATCGGCTGGTTTGGCATTCAGCGCGAGGGCAATTGAAAGTCACCTTTACTATTTTTGGAAAACGCTAATTTCGCGGCCTGTAATCTTAGTCGGGGCTTCAATGGGAGGTGCAGCCGCAATTGATTTCACTCTCAATTATCCCGAAGCTGTGAAACAATTAGTGTTAATAGATAGCGCAGGTTTTGCCATCAGTTCTAATAAGGGAAAGTTTTTAATTCCTCCTTTAGGGTATCTGGCTACTTCATTTTTACGCAATCCCAAAATTCGCCAGCGAATTAGCGTCAATGCTTATTTCGATAAAAATTTGGCTTCTCAAGACGCTCAAACTTGTGCTGCTTTGCACTTGGAAATGCCCAACTGGAATCAAGCTTTAATTGCGTTTACCAAAAGCGGCGGTTACGGAGGTTTTGGGGAAAAATTATCGCAAATTCAGCAGCAGACTCTGATTTTGTGGGGAAAGCAAGACCGGATTTTGGGGACGGCGGATGCGGAAAAGTTTGCAAGGGCGATCGCCAATTCTCAACTAATCTGGATACCCGACTGCGGGCACGTTCCCCACTTAGAAAAGCCACAGACTACCGCGCAGCATATTTTAGAATTCATCACCCAAAGCGGACTCACGCAAAAAAATTAAACCTAGGGTGCGCGGCGGCGCACCTTACATATATGTTTTCCCTCGAACAGTTGGTATAGTTTTAGGTCAAACAGACAGGTTTCAAACTTTCGGCAAATACTTTTGTACGATCGTCCATCCTGTGAGCAACACAGTCACAAATCCCCCAAACAAAGCCAAATTAGTGCCGATGTGGAGGGGACGCGCCCAAGGATGTTTAGGACCAATTTGCAGCCCGCTTCCAACAGAAACCAACACCAAAGCCACAACAGCTAACCCGGCAGGTAAATGAGCCGAGTGACCCAAATTGCCGTAGTATCCTAGCGTACCGACTACACCAATTCCCAGCAGTAAAATTACCAAAGTCGCCATCCCCGCACCAGTGGCTAAATGAAAGGGACGCAGCCATTTTGGGCGCGGTTGTTTGGTACTCCTAGCGGCAAACATCCACGTTCCAGTAACGGCCAGCAACAGATAAGCCAACAGGGAAACACCCATTGACCAAGCCGCTATTTTCCACAACCACAAGAAAGAAGGCAGATTCATCGGTTGCATCCCTAATTAGGATTTTCCACAAAAGGTTTCTTTCCGATTTTACCTGGATTTGAAAGCAAAAATGAATTATTTTGAGATAAAGTGCGATCGGACTATCCACAGATGGTATCAGTCTTGCGTGGAAGTCAAACGCACTTTCTCTGATACTCAGCTTAATTTACGCTAGAGATTTGTCGCTGCCATTTTTAGGAGCCACCTTCCCATTTTAGATTTGTGGTTTTGCTGTCCATGAAAGGCATTTTATAAAACCCTAATTTTTGTTCTAAGATTAATCGGAAAAAAGGCAAACCTTCAATCAAATATCTTTTCCACAACCTTCTCGGTTCACTTAACAGTCGGTACGCCCATTCTATGCCGACTTCGCTCATCCATTTGGGAGCTCTTGCTTTGCAACCAGCTTCAAAATCAATGGTTGCACCTACGGCTAAGAATATTTTGACGTGTGTTAATTTGCTCTTGTATTTAATCAACCACTTCTCTTGCTTGGGAGCTCCCACTCCTATGGCGAGAACTGTAGCTCCTGATTTATTTATCTGGTCAATTATTTTTTCACATTCTTCTTCATTTTTTTCAAAGCCAAAAGAAGGAGAAAGTGCTTCAACTACTATTTCTCTCCCAATCTTTTGGTTAATTTTTTCTTGGGCTTTCTTAGCTATACCTTCAGCGGCTCCTAGCAAAAATATTTTAATCTTCTCGTTATCTTTGTGATACATATAAAATGCCGGAAACAAATCCGAACCAGAAATTTTTTCTTTGAGAGGAGTACCCAAAAACCTGGAGGCATACATCAATATTTGACTGTCGCAGACTCTATAAGTAGATGTATTGTAAGCTTCATAGAAGTCGCGGTCATACTGCAACTTAATCAAGTGGTCTACATTGGGTGTAAATACGACACCACCTTCGCAGTCGAGTTTTTCAAACAACTCTGTGATTGACAAGTTATCTATCGAGACATTCAATAAATTAACTGTTTTCATTTATGATGCCCTTCCCGCTTTATATTAAACTACAACTCAAACTATTATCACCCACAATACAGTTTCGTGTTTTAACTACTTGGGTGCTTCAGCGAACATACTTTTATCAGTATATCCTCCTACACCCTGCCTGTCTAGTGAGTATGTTTAAAGATTATGTAAAGAATCAGCTCGTTTTAGAAAAAGTGTATAAAGCCCAGTTTCTAAGTTTATAACTCGCAACACAGTTTCAAGAAAAAAGCCATCCCCTGCTAATACTTGTTGAAGCATTGCAAATGAATGTAAAAAATAGTTTATGAGATTAAAATTTTAACCTAGTGAGAATTATGTCGCAACTTCTGAACTGGATTTCATCCAAAAGTGGTAGATTTTTTAGTTGTTGTCTCCAGGAATGGCAAGATAGTGTCAAGCTTAAAGTGAAGCAGCGTCCCATTTCCGAAAATCAGGATGATTTTTGGTGAACCAGCGACTGTCTTCTTGCTGGGGAACTGGTTTTCTTGGCCTTAAGACTTTCTGGAGCTTTTAAGACCAGACCTGATATTCCTCCTGCAATCAGCGCAAAAATCGGGTTAGTCATAGCATTCAAAACACAGTCAAACACGTACATAGTTAAGGCTATTCCCAGGGTGGCTGCAGGTGCCACTTTGGGATTAGACCAGGTTCTGGCGGGATATTTGAACAAGGAAAAGACGATAACAGGAAGTAACAAGGAAGAAAATAAACTAACCAAACCGACTGCACCGTTGACGCCAAATGCAATAATCCATAAGCTGTCGGTAACTGAGACATCATCACCGTATTCGTTATACACGCGGTTACCCCCCGAATCTCCCCAGCCAAACATAAATCTTTGCCGCGCCTTTTCCCCCAATATCTCTTCATTGTCAAATCTAAACTTCAAAGAGGCAGCTCGTTCTTCGCCAAATACTTGATTGATGAATCCAATCACGTCTTTGCTCGAGAATTGACCCGATGCAGCCACATACAGATAAAACACTATATATCCAATTATAAATAGCAATGGCAAAGAGGTGCGAAAAAACTTTGCAGAGTATAATACTAGCAACGCCATTACAAATAAACTGTAGGCGCCTGTTGAACGGCACAGGAAAAAAGCGATAGTTAATATAATTGCTAAAGTCTTGATGTTACGGCCCATAAACTTTTTAAGCGTCCCAGTTTGCCACAGCCAAACAGCAATTAAGGCGGCTGTCATCATCCACAGGCCCACCATCAAACCGTGCTGCATAAACACTACTGGTCTCCACCCCCCCAAACGCCTTGCTTGACCCCAGTCGTCAAAGGCATTGACGCCGTAAATCATTTGGTGGAGAATCGGGCCCCTAACTCCTTCAACTAAAGTAAAAGGAATGTAGGCTAACCCACCTGCAAAAATTCCGATCGCCAATTGTCGCAGCCCGTCTAAATTGCCCACATACAAGCGTCCTAAAAAATAAGGCAGACCCCAAGTAACGATTTGGTTAATAGTCGGAGAAATGGGGCTGCCACCATTACTAACTTGTGAAAAAATTGGACACAAACAGTAAATTACCATTGGCACGTCCAGCCAACCGGGCTTAAAAGATGTGAGGCGCGCCGTATCGTAGATCAGAGTCCCCAGCAAAATGCCGTAGCAAGCTGCGGAGATTTTGGTATACGGTGGCAATGAAGGGATTGGATAAGAAGCTTGCGGCAAAAACAGCCACGCTGCTACAAAACTTATAATTACTGCCCGTTGAGCCGGAAACCTCACAAACAGGTAAAAAACGACTGGAATAAAGCCGAACATAGCAAGTGGGATTAATGCAACCATAGGTATTTTTTGGCAGTAAAATTATAGAAAGACAACTCACATTGCCCGATAAAAATTCTCGTTTAAACGATCGCCCCACCCCAATCTTTTACATCAACCTCAATTTTACGTCTTGTTCGTTAATTGTGCCTAAAGTTCCAAAGCAGTGTACAGTGCCGCCTCGAAGAGATTAGTTGCATCCTCCCAAGTATAATTTATCACCCTTTCCAAAGCAGTCTCGGACATTGCGCGCCATTCGGCATCAGACAACTGACAAATCTGCTCGATCGCTTTTGCCGTATTCTCTGGATCTTCTGGCTTGAGAAGTATGCCACCCCCCCCAGCAAGTAGTTCCGGAGCCACACCAGAAGCAGTGCCAGTCACTGAAGTGCCGCAAGCCATAGCTTCTAAAATTGGCAAGCCGAAGCCTTCGGATCTGCTGGAAAACACCCAAGCATCGCATTTGCTGTAAAAATCTGTTAGTTGGTCTTGAGTAGGTTCTTTATTATACTCATTACCCTCATGCAGCAAATTGGGATTAGAACTATCGTGGCCGGAACAAATGCAACTAAACGAACGTTAGGAATTTTTTAGCAGCTAGAGAGAAAGCTTTGAGGGCAAGATCGCAGCCTTTCCAAGGAGTTGTATTAAAGTACAGCTCGACTGTGGGAACTAATTGCTTGCCTCGGGGCTGCTTCCCTCGCGACAGGGGGTTGTAAAACTGTTTGGTGTCCACCGTAGAAGGGACAAGAGATACAGACAACTCGCCGTATTCATTCCGAGCTATGTCGGCCAGCCACTGGGCCACAGCGATTTTGTGCATCGGCAGCCGCCAACTTGCCTCTACTCGACCTTTTGGTACGTAGTCAAAAGCCTCATAATGTTGCAAAAAATATACTTTCGTTCCTTTCCTGGGAGAGAGTTTTGCCACCCACTCGGCAGTTTCCCACCAAGTAGCCGTGACAATATCGGCATCAGGTACGTCAAGGTCAGTAATTGGACGGTTGGTTTCGATAACTCGACTTTCGACATCCACCTTGTCAAAGTTAGACTTTTGTGTTTTAGGAGCGGACTGCCAACCCCTACCCCTCAGCAGCGATCGCAATTGTTGAATTAAAGCCGGCTGTGGCAGGGGCATAGAGACAATAAATATTTTGTATCCTCTCTTGTGCAGCAGTTTTGTGTAGATAGATAACACCCTCATCCCACCTTTAAGACTAAGGGTAGGCAGGA
The DNA here is from genome assembly GCF_036701245.1 of Microcoleus sp. Pol14D4. Lineage (NCBI taxonomy): Bacteria > Bacillati > Cyanobacteriota > Cyanophyceae > Oscillatoriales > Microcoleaceae > Microcoleus > Microcoleus sp. Pol14D4. The sequence continues at coordinate 47,810 of NZ_JAUBQM010000040.1, read as the reverse complement.
CAAAAGTAACTTTGCTGAATAGATGCTGAAGATTGATACTGGTTAAAACTCCTCCTTATCCTTAAAGCAAGTTGGCACTTACCAGCCTTTGCTTGGCTTTTCTGCGGGGTGCGGATCTGTGTTGGAGGCGATCGTAACTCGATAGTCGAGCCGATCGATCTTACTTTGTCGTCAGGGACTTTTCCCAATTACAAATTGGCAGATGTGTGACGACTAGACAAGTTTAACCTGTAACGGAGCCAGCCTTAAAACCTCCTTTGCACTCTTTTTCAGATTTTGGCAGATCAATTTATAACCAATATTCCTTCCTCCCTGCGCTCAGAATTCGTGTCGAGACTGCTGCGTAGAAAACAGGACACGGGCAATTTATTTTACTTGTGGCAGAAGCACTCCACCAAAGGATATTGAGTTTCTGCCCAGAAATCCGGCGCCGAAAACGCGGGTAGCGCCGAATTTCAAATTGCAGCAGTTAGCCAACCGGAATTTTTCCATAGGGAGAAAACGAAACTATCTTAACGTCGCGCTGTTTAGATTTGTCTATAGCAACTTTCAAGCCGGCTTCAAAATGATCCGTGGCATCTTCCCACGTATAATTGTTCACCTTGGCATAGGCTGCTTCAGACATGGCTTGCCACTTGGAATTTCGCAACTGACAGATAGACTCTATGGCTTTTGCCATTTCTTGGGGATCTTCAGGTCTTACAAGTATGCCAGTACCCCCGCTCAAAATTTCAGGAGCAGCGCCTGCTGGGGTACTGATGACGGGAGTGCGGCACGCCATCGCTTCGATAATAGGCAAGCCGAAGCCTTCTGAGCGGCTCGCCAGCAGCCATGCATCGCATTTGCTGTAATAGTCTTTGATTTTGTCTTGGTCGGGTTGAATTACATACTCGGCATTTGCCGGTAGCGGCAATTCCGGGGATGGGGCCTCTGTACCGAAGGCAACCAGACGCAGGTTGGGGATCTTTTCTGCCGCTAGGGAAAAAGCTTTGAGGGCGATGTCAGTTCCTTTCCAGTAGACTGTAGAGTACATTAGACCAACTGTAGGAACCGATTGTTTGTTGCGAGGACAGGCGTAAAATTGCTTCGTGTCCACCGTAGGAGGAGCTAAGGAAACTTGACGATCGCCATATTTAGTCCTAGCTAGCTCAACTAACCACTCAGAAATCGTAATTTTGTGCATGGGCAGCATCCAAGTTGCTTCTACTCTTCCTTGAGGTAGATAGTCAAAAATTTCGTGGTGCTGGATAAAATAAGCTTTTGCTCCTTTGCTAGGAGATAGTTTAGCTACCCACTCGGCGGTTTCCCACCAGGTGGCCACTACTACATCAGCGTCAGGTACATCTTTATCTTCTACCGGGCGGTAGCGATCGGTAATTTTGTGTTCTACACCTAAGTTATCGAAAAATGAGGGTTCGTTTTCTGGTGGAGAAATCCAACCCCGTCCCCGCAGCAGCGACTTGACTTGCTGGCGCATACTCGGCTGGGGAGGGGGTACAGAGATGACGAACACGGAGTGTCCTCGCTTTCTCAAAAGTTCTGCGAAAATAGATATTACTCGTATTCCACCAGTTAGAGACAGAGTAGGAAGAACAAAGGTGATTTTCATTTTTAAGTCCCGCTTAAGACTTGGAATCGCATTCGGCACTGCTACCAGCACTGATGTTAGAGCCCAAAAGGAAAGAGGGGCGGGTGAATATTAATTACCGCTTTCCTGGTGTTTACATAGAATCCAACCGACCGACTGTTCGCAACACCCCAATATCTATCTGCCAAAACTTCACTGTCGTTGCATTGATAATAAAGATTGATGCGATCGCGAAACAGTTCCTAGAGGGATAATTTGCAGGTAAGCGAAATTTCCTACTATAGATAGATACCTCATGAAATAGTAGCTTTTTTCGCGACAAGCACCAAGCTAGACAACACCGTATGTTAAAGATTACATCATTGAGTCTCAAACAGACAAGGATGTACGGTAAACCGAATATCACCCCAATTTTAAGATGGAATAAAGGTAGCATTTGCAACAATATTCAGTAGGTTGACATCGCCTTTGGCAAAATTTTATACTTAATTAAAGAGGGAGATTCTTACCTCGAGAATTTTGAGTCCTCCATCGCTGGAATAGATATAAACATCCATCGGTAGCTGGGATTTTTGGGTAACAGTCCTTTAGGTATTGCTTGACACAATATCCTATTTTGTCAGGATTCAGACATGGTAGTTTTCTCAGATACCAGCAGGGGCGCGATCGCGCGAATCACCGTCGTGGACGTGCGAATGAGGAAATCAAGCCTGTTTTTCAAGCGATATCTCTCGCCCTCACTTGTCGTATGTTCGTGTAAAAACCCGGTTGATGCGTCCACTGTTTGAAAAAATAGGTTTCCCAATCGTGCTACAGAACATAGAGTTTCACGGATATAAATTTAATTAGCTGCCTTAGTTTTAAATTTGTGAATAAAAGGCGATCGCCTGAAAAATTTCCCAAAAGAGACTGCCACTGCGGGGCAGAGTATATGTAGCGTTACTGCCCAATTCCTGTCTAAGTAATTACCGTAACAATAATTCAGCAGCCAATTATCAAATGACCCTATAAAGATCAAAGGAATACTCAAAGTAGATCGGCCTATATCGTGCAAACCTTGACTCCTAAGCAGTAGCAGCAACTTCGTGGTATTTATCAAACGATTTCGCGTACAAAAAATTTCATGTTATGAAAGCATCATTTTTCCTAAGTTTGCAATTCCGGATGACAATCGGTGTGCTCTTGGGGGCTCGGCCACCGATGCTGATAGCGATATGTTGGCCAGTTTTCATGCAGCTAAAATTATGCGATCGCCAGCAAAACAAAACTTTGAACTTAAATCAGATACCTTAACGGAAAGCATCTGCCCGTGGGAAGATATGAACGTTCGATTATTGCACAGCATCAGTCAAGAACCCAGTACAATCAGCATGAATGCCAGCAAACAGTTGTCGCTGCTAGTTGGCATGAAGCGCAGCTACAGCCACAAATACCTTGCAAAAGCTTACAATTTATCAGGGTGTACGATCGCCTGCGGTAGTGGCACGCCGTCCGGATCGTGGGGGAGAGATTAATCTGGAGAGTAAGTTGGGCAAAACGTCAAATTTTACTGTACAATTGCCAGGAATAGTCGCTGAAAAAGCAGCTAGTTAAAGAGGATTTTCCAACCAATACTTGCTAGGGCTAAATCTGCGATCGCGTGGCTGATATAACTAGGCCAAAGCGAACGGTAAGTTAGATAAGACTGAGACCAAATTATCCCGGCGGTGAATACAGCTAAAGAACCTAAAATCACAGCCTGCCAGTCGCTGTAAGCTGCTATTACAAAAATGTGGTGGATCGTGAAAAATAGCGAACTCAGAAATATTGCTTTTGTTCCCGGTATGAGAATCTGGCACTTGTTGCAGACAAACCACCGCCAAGTAAATTCTTCAATCAGCGAGTTAACAAGCACAAAATATGCTTCTACAATCAAGTAAATGTTACGGCTGGTAATACCTAATTGGTGCGCTTTTTCTTTGGCAACTACAGGATCGATCCACTGCTGCCCAAAGAGGCTATAGATACCCACAATCACCGCCAACATGAATATTCCCCAAATAGATCCAGCCAGCAATTCTTGGCGCTTGGGTAGGGAGAAACTCAGCTTTTTGCGATCGACAAAAACAGACCACGCGATCGGAAAAATCAGCAACCAAACTTGACACAAGACTGACAGTGTTTGCCCCCAGCTTTCCGGGGCAATATACAAGCCTGCTATGATACCAATACTAGCAGCAGGGACAAGTAGTGTTAGAGCCAATAGTGCTTTTTTGCGATCGCCCATATCCAGCATTTTTCACGCTTCATTGGAAAATTGGATTAAGATCAAAGGTAAAATCTTGGTCACTGCAGACAGGCGCTACCACTTTCAAAAAACCAGGTAACTGTAGTGCCGCGATCCAAACCTTTATGCAGTCATTTATTCTCCATTTTTCAATCTAAAATTTAAAATGGTATGAGTTTTGTGCCGCTTATAAAAGTGGTGCTTATTTGTGGAGTTGAAAAATATACAGTTACATAAAATTGAAGACTCCGCCGTTAAAGAAGTTTTTGTGGCAAAAAAGTCTTTATTCAAACACAATTTGATAATCTGTTGGCATTGGTGACTCGAAATACCATAATATGATTAAATCCCCCTAGTAGCTGTGTATTTTGGCTGAATGACGATCGCAATTGATTTTGGAACTAGCAACACCGTCGTCGCTCGCTGGAATCAAGTCCTCCAGCAGCCCGAAACTTTGAAATTACCGGGATTGTCGGCAATCTCGGCTCAAAATCCGCCCCTCATTCCTAGTTTACTCTACGTTGAGGACGCTGCTCAAAGTAAAGTCTTACTCGGTCAGCAAGTCCGCGATAAAGGCCGGGATTTGAGTGGAGATTCTCGGTTTTTTCGCAATTTTAAGCGGGGAATTGGCACTTCAGTTCAGGGTTTTGTGCCGGAACTTGACGGGCAAATTATTACTTTTGAACAAGTAGGTGAGTGGTATTTGAGTCAAATTGTTAATTCAATTCGCCAACTGCCTTTGCCGATCGATTCTTTGATTTTTACTGTGCCGGTAGATAGTTTTGAAGCTTACCGCCATTGGTTGGGCAAAGTGTCTCAATCTCTGGAAGTAGAACAGGTGCGGATGTTGGACGAACCTACGGCGGCTGCTTTGGGTTACGGTTTAGCCGATCGCGAAAATCTGTTAGTCATTGATTTCGGCGGCGGAACTCTAGACCTTTCTTTGGTGCGTTTGGACGCTTCCTCCGACAAAAAGCCCCTCGGTTTTATTCTTAAGTGGGGCGAAAAGCTATTAGCTGAATCTTCAGCGCAAAAAACAAAAGTTGCCCGGGTTTTGGCTAAAGCAGGACAAAATTTAGGCGGTTCTGATATTGATAATTGGCTGGTTGACTATTTTGTTCAAACAAAAGGGCTGGCAAAATCTCCGATTACAACGAGATTGGCAGAACGGTTAAAGATTCAATTGTCTTTGGTGAATCAGGCAGTTGAGGTTTATTTTGATGACGAAAATTTTGAGAGTTACGAATTAGAATTAGATAGATCTCGTTTTGAATCTATCCTCGCTGAACATCAGTTTTTTGACAAACTAGACGAGTGCATGAATCAAGTATTGCAGCAAGCGCGGCGCCAAGGCTTAGAAATTGGCGATATCGATGCAGTTTTGCTAGTTGGCGGTACTGTACAAATTCCCGCTGTCGGGCGTTGGGTGCAGCAATATTTCGATCTCGCAAAAATTCGCTGCGACAAACCCTTTGAAGCGATCGCCCAAGGTGCTCTGCAACTGAGTCAAGGCATAGAAATCAAAGATTTTCTCTATCACAGTTACGGAATTCGCTACTGGAACCGCCGCGACAATTGCCACAGTTGGCACAGTTTAATCAAATCCGGCCAGTCTTATCCGATGAGCGAACCGGTAGAGTTAGTCTTGGGGGCTTCTTTAGAAAGTCAGCCAAGTATAGAATTAATTATCGGCGAATTGGGAGCGGAAACTGGCGGCACGGAGATATATTTTGACGGCGACAGGCTAATTACTCGCCAACTCGCGGGCCAAACATCGGTACAGCCCTTAAATGATAAAGAAGGAGCACGCAGCATCGCGCAATTGACGCCGCCTGGGTATCCGGGGAGCGATCGCATCAAAATCTTTTTCCGCGTTGACGAACAGCGCTTTTTGCGAATTACCGTGGAAGATTTGCTGACAAATGAAACTTTGTTAGAGGATAAACCCGTGGTGCAGCTAAGTTAAGAATAGGTTTTACAGGTAAGGTGCGCTTCGGCGCACCCTACTGATTGCGTTCAAAAGAAATTGATTGTTAAAAGCAGATGAATTATAAACTAGAATTTCCACTCTCTCCCGAATTAGAAAAGTATCGCGACCGAATCGAAGCTACCATTAAACCTTACATTGAAATTAAAATCCAGAATAATGACCAGGTTAATTGGTGGCAGAGTAAATTTGGAGGATTTCCTTATTTACCTAAAGGCTTTGAATATCCCAAAACTGGTGACGGTAAATATTTATTTTTGCTAGCGCAACTCAACTTTGATGAAATACCGCCTTTAGATGGTTTTCCCGATCGGGGTATCTTACAGTTCTATATAGCTGACGATGACCTATATGGTTTAAATTTGGACAATTCTTCCAATGCAGATAATCATACAATCGAAGACCAATTCAAAATAATTTATTTTCCTCATCCCGACTTCAAAGTTGAAAACATTATTACCAATTATGATTTTTTGCCGGAACCAGAAATTTTTCCTGTTCAGGGCAGTTGCGGCTTGCAATTTACTAAAAAATATGCGCCTATCAGTACCATTGACTACCAATTTACCGAACTATTAGGAGAAGAAATTAACGAGTTATTTATGAACCATGAAATTGAGGATAAGTACCGAGAAATATCGCATTCCTTGGGTCATAAAATAGGTGGTTATCCATATTTTACACAAGACGACGTAAGAAAATGTAATAGTAACTCCGATCAAAAACAAAAGCCAGACATTCTTCTATTCCAAATGGATGCCGATTGCTGCAATGAGACAGTAGATATCATGTGGGGAGACAGTGGTGTAGGTAACTTTTTTATTGATGAATCAGCACTCAGAGAATTAGATTTTAGTAAAGTTTTATACAATTGGGATTGTTGTTAAAAGCAGCAGTTAAGTAAGCCCACCTAAAAAAACATAATACCCCGAACCCCGACTTCTTTAAGAAGTCGGGGTTCTAACAGATTGAATAGTGTTTGACTATGCCCGATGCCCAATTCCCAATTCCCTAAACCTGAGATTTGTGCACCACCACGGGTGTTCCCACCGAGGCCCATTCAAATAGCCATTTAGCGTGATTGACAGCTACATTTGTGCAGCCGTGAGTAACGGGATTGCCAAACAAATTGTGCCAGTAAGCGCCGTGAATTGCATTGCCGCCGTCGTAATACATTGTATAGGGAACGTCCGGCACGTCGTAGTCCGGTCCAGTCATTCTAGTAACGCGGTATTTGGTTTCAACGGCAAAGGTTCCCGTGCGGGTTGGAGTCGATGATTTGCCGCTGGAAATAACCACCGCGTAAACAGGTATATTTCCTTCCCAAGCTATTAACCTTTGTCTTGACAAATCTATTTCAATCCAGCGTTCGCTGGATTGCTGCAACTGCATAATTTTATTGGCAATTATGTTGTGCTGTTCGCCGGCAATTACAGGAATTGAACCGCCGCAGAATACAGCAAAAGTGAGGGCGCAGCCGGCACAGAAAGTTCCAGCGCGGCGGAAGTAAGTTGAGTTGATAATGCTGTTCATTTCTCACACCTCGTACTATTTTAGATTTTAGGTTTTAGATTTTAGATTGGCTTGTCCTATTTTAGATTTTAGATTTGAAATGTTGGATTGGGAAACTGGACTTAACAAGTTGTTAAGTTTTGGGCGAGAGTTCGGGCAATTGCGGCGATCGCCCGCCAATCGCGATTTTCCACTAAGTGTTTAGGAAATAAGTCTCCGGCCAAACCCACGGCGATCGCCCCGGCGTCTATAAATACTTTCGCATTTTCCAGCGTAACCCCGCCAGTGGGAATTAAAGGAATGTTTCCCAGGGGGCCTTGCAGGCTTTTCAGGTAAGCCGCGCCTCCCAAAGCCGATATCGGAAACACTTTAACGCAGGTAGCGCCTGCTTGCCACGCGGTCACAATTTCCGTAGGAGAAAAAGCACCGGGGACGATCGGCACTCCGGCATCAACTGCTGTTTTAATCATAGTTAAATCGGTGTGCGGCGTAAATAGAAATTGAGCGCCGCAGTCTATTGCTTGTTGCAACTCTTCTAAGTTTAATAAAGTGCCGGTGCCAATACTAAAAGTAGGGAATTCAGACCGGAGTTCGGCAATTAATTCAGCGACTTTGTGGGTGTTCCAAGTAATTTCAATAAACTGGATTCCGCCTGCTGCTACCGCTGATGCCATCTGCCAAGCAAGTTGCTTTTCTGAGGAACGGATGACTGCGATCGCCCGATGTTTTTTTAGTAGTGTCAACCAAGATTGATGATTCATGCTAACTGATTTTGCCCCCAGATAATTCAATACAGTTCATATCGGAAGACCGAGCGGTTGAAACCGCGTATATACAAGCAAAACCCACCTCCGTGGGTTTCCGAGGGGGCGGTTAAAATTGCGTTATTTTCTTTACACCACAGGCGAGTGGGCTGCGTTTGACTCGCTAGCTAGAGTAAGTAAAGCCTCAGCATCGCTCGGTTGTGCCATCCATATTACCGCCATTTGCATAACCTCGCTCTACCCGTTGTAATGAGCAACAACTTTAGTCACTTTTCCGGTTGAACTGACTTCCATAAACTCACCTGCCTTCGTGCCTTTTTGGTTGATGTAGTAAAGGACAACACTGGAAACTCCCCACATCACATCAAGCAACTCAAACTTGAGGTCAGGATAAACTTCCAGCCCCTTTTTGAAGTAGTTTCGTAGGGCTTCTTTGCCTGTCACTGTCCCAGATGGTTCATTTAGCAGTTGCGCTGCGACAGGCGATATCAGAATTACATCTTCTGCGTAATGGGACATGATTCGATCGAGGTTATGAGTATTCCAAGCTTCTACCCAATCAAGTGCAAGTTCACGCGCTCTATCTTCAGTGACGATCATGGTTTGCTACTCCAATGCTTTTTTTCGCTGCTTCCTGTGTGTCCACAAAAAAATCGGGGCGATTCCCGACAATCCAAGAATCACCCCAATTATTGATTTCAAACTTTAGATTTAATCTAAAATCCAAAATCCAAAATCCAAAATTGATTAGGCGATCGTCGCCATTTTCACATCGCTATTAGCTAACAAATTTTGCAATTCATCAGCATCCACAGTTTCCTTTTCAACTAGCATATCTGCCAAAGCATTAAGGACGTGGCGGTTGCCGACGAGTACATCTTTAGCGCGGCGGTAAGCTTGCTCTACCAACAAACGCACTTCATCGTCGATCGTCGCTGCGGTTTCTTCCGAGAAATCGCGTTCAGCCATGATATCGCGACCCATGAACATATTCCCTTGTTGGCGACCTAGAGCTACAGGGCCTAGCCGATCGCTCATTCCGAAGCGAGTCACCATTTGCCGCGCTACTCTTGCCACTTGCTGCAAGTCGTTCGACGCCCCAGTCGTTACTTCTTCCTCGCCGAAGACAATTTCTTCAGCAATGCGGCCGCCCAAAGCTACCGCCATTTGATTTTGCAAGTAAGACCGAGAATACAAGCCAGAATCCATCCGATCTTCGCTGGGTGTGAACCAAGTCAAACCGCCAGCGCGGCCGCGGGGGATAATGCTAATTTTCTGCACGGGGTCATAGTCGGGCATCAGCGCACCGACTAAAGCGTGACCGGCTTCGTGGTAAGCTACCAAAGTTTTGCGCTTTTCGCTCATCACGCGGTCTTTCTTTTCCGGGCCTGCGAGCACGCGGTCGATCGCATCGTTGACTTCATCCATCGAGACTTCTGTCAAGTTGCGGCGGGCGGCTAAAATTGCTGCTTCGTTGAGTAGGTTGGACAAATCCGCACCGGTGAAACCGGGTGTCCGGCGGGCGATTTTTTCCAAGTCCACGTCTTTCGACAAAGTTTTGCCGCGGGCGTGAACGTTGAGAATTTCTAGGCGGCCTCCGAAGTCGGGGCGATCGACTACAACTTGGCGATCGAAGCGACCCGGACGCAGCAGCGCCGCATCGAGCACGTCGGGGCGGTTTGTGGCAGCAATCAAAATGATGCCAGTATTGCCCTCAAAGCCGTCCATTTCGGTCAGCAACTGGTTCAGGGTTTGTTCCCGTTCGTCGTTACCGCCGCCCAAACCAGCGCCCCGCTGGCGGCCTACTGCGTCAATTTCATCGATAAATACGATACAAGGAGCGTTCGATTTAGCTTGTTCAAACAAGTCGCGGACGCGGGAAGCACCGACACCCACGAACATTTCCACAAATTCTGAACCGGAAATCGAGAAGAAGGGAACGCCGGCTTCTCCAGCCACTGCTTTTGCCAGCAGGGTTTTGCCTGTTCCGGGAGGGCCGACCAGCAGCACGCCTTTGGGAATTTTTGCTCCGACTGCGGTGAAGCGGTCTGCATTTTTCAGGAAGTCCACGACTTCTGCGAGCTCTAGCTTGGCTTGTTCGATGCCGGCCACGTCGCCGAAAGTCACCTGAGTTTGCGGCTCCATTTGGACTCTAGCTTTGGATTTGCCGAAGTTCATGGCTTGGTTGCCGGGCCCGTTTTGCGCGCGCCGCACTAGGAAAAACAGTCCGACCAAAAGCAGAATCGGGAAGAACAGGCTGCTGAGGGCTTTTACCCAGAAACCTTCGTCGCTTTGCGGTAGAACTGAAATATCTACGTTATTTTTGGTCAGGATGTTGATCAGTTCGGGGTCGTTCGGCAGGTTAACGAGTACCTTGTTGCCGTCCTGGGCTGTGACCAGGGCTTTGCTGCGATCGGAACTGATATTTATTTTGTCTACTCTCTTGCCTTCGACTTCCTGAATGAATTGACTGTACTTCCAAACTTCGCGGCTTGGGGGCTGTTTGTCAAAAAAAGCCGTTGCTAAGGCAATGACTACAATAGCCAGCAGTGCGTACAGGCCAGCGTTTCTCCACCGTTTATTCACCGAGGTCGATCCTCCTAATTTTTAGTCCCTGTGATTTGGGAATTTTTATTTATGTTCATCAATCTTAACGTAATTGTAACTTGTTTTTGTGTGGTGGGGAATCCCGGCCCTGCTGTGGCGGTCTGAGGTCGCGGGAACGGAACTGCCCTGCGCGGCGTCAGGAGATTCGGGTGTTGTCCTAATTTTTGCGTTTCCTCATACACTATAAGACAGAATTTGTCAAGATTTTCAAAAGTGGTGGCGATGCCACCATTCCTGTTTAGGGAGAAGATTTGGCGTATAACTGTGAATAAGCCTTGGAGAAATAGCAGTGCGATCGCTCTGATACCAGAAACCGAACAACTCAAAAAGTTTCAGCGTCAGGGCTTGGGCGCTCTATAAAATGATGCTGTAAAAGGTCGAAATTTAAGATTGACGGTGGACAAAGGTCTGGATTTGGGCTTTCACTTGTGACAAATAACAATAATCAAGCAAGAAAAATGGACATTAAATTATCAATGGCAAGTAATTTTATTAGCTATTTTGTTAAGCCGGGAGATACTGTTTTTGATGTCGGAGCTAACATTGGGCAGAAAGCAGATTTGTATTTAGCTGCTGGGGCGAAAGTAATATGCTTTGAACCCCAACCGGATTGTTTAGCTATTTTAAATAAAAAATACCAGCAAAATCCCAATGCTGTCATCCTTAATAAAGGCTTGGGTGAGCAAGCGGGGACTATGCAGCTTTCAGTATGTACTGATGCTAATTACATATCAACATTTTCGCAAAAATGGAAGACAGGACGTTTTTCTAAATATGAATGGGATCAAAGTATTACAGTCGAAGTTACTACCTTAGATGAGATGATAGAAAGGTGGGGAAAACCGCAGTTTTGTAAAATAGATGTTGAAGGATTTGAGTATCAGGTATTAAAAGGACTATCGGCACCAATTCCCTACCTATCATTTGAATTTGCTATAGAATTTATTGAAGACACGAAAAATTGCATCAATCATCTTAAAAGTTTGGGATATAAGCTGTTCAACCTTGCCAACGGCGAAGCCAGCAATTTTGTCTTTTCTGAATGGGTTTCTGACGACCAGCTTTTAAATTATTTAGAGTCTGCTAATGATGCGTTGCTGTGGGGAGATATCTACGCAAAATTTGAGGTAGATAAACAAAATACATCGGAGAAAAAAACAGTACCGCCAATCAGTAAGGAAGTAGCTGTAACGGTAGGGTATCTCGATTTACAAAATCTTTGCCATAAACACTCGATTAAGGCCAGAGGTATTATCCACATAGGCGCTCATGAAGGGCAAGAAATGCAGGAATATCAAGTGATGGGTGCGGAAAAAGTGCTTTTTGTGGAAGCTAACCCGTCGGTTTTTGAAAGGTTGAAAGTGCATATAGCAGGGATACCTAATGTGTGGCTGGCCAACTGTGCTGTCAGCAACCAAAACGGCACAGTTAACTTGCGGGTGAATTCCCACGATATGAGCAGCAGCATTCTGCCGCTAAAGCTTCACAAGGAAATTTACCCCGGGATGGTGGAGGTTAATCAAGTAACCGTACCGTCGAGAACTCTTGACTCGCTACTGCAAGAAAGCCGACTGGATTCATCGGAGTTTAATATCCTGGTTATTGATATTCAAGGTGCAGAACTTTTGGCTTTGCAAGGGGCGACGGAAACTCTAAAATATATTGATGCAATCAGTACAGAGGTTAATTGCGAAGAACTGTATGAAGGGTGTGCGTTAATCGACCAAGTGGATGATTTTCTAAGAACCTATGGCTTTCAACGAGTAGCAGTGGCCACTCCATCTCATCCATCTTGGGGGGATGCTTTTTATGTCAAAACCACAGTCAGCCATCAATATAGTGATCATTTTAGTTTGAGGAGATCGCCAGCTTTCGATAGCAACAGTGTGGCAATATTAACGAGTATTGCACCGGGAAATATAGCAAATCAGCGGGCGGCTGTAGAAAGCTGGCGTTCCCTTGGATTTGAGGCTGTTTCGCTCAATAGCAGGGAAGAAATTAGCCAATTGCAGCCAATCTATGAAAATGTTACTTTTCATGAGGTAAAACGCGACGCGCGGACAGAAGCCGGAAGACCGTTAGTGTATCTTGACGATCTGTTTGTTTATTTGCGCGATTGCGGTACAAAAATCTGCGGAATTGTTAATTCAGATATTCGCTTGGAAGCCGATGGCGATTTGATTTCATTTATATGCAAACAGGCTGAAAATGCCGTAGTTTTTGGTTCGCGAACTGATGTTGATTCTCCCGCCGAACAAGCAGCGGGAGAAATTTATGCTAAGGGGTTTGATTTCTTCTTCTTTGACAAGGAATTATTAAAACATTTTCCTAATTCTCAATTCTGCTTAGGTCTTCCTTGGTGGGATTTGTGGATACCGCTGATCGCTCAGCAAAAAGGGTTGACTGTCAAATATTTAGAAACTGCGATCGCGTATCATCTCAAACACCCGGTGAATTACATAAACGATTTTTGGCAAAAGATGGGAATTCACTTTACAGGATTTTTCCAGCCTGATTTATCACGGAAATTTCAGGAAATGCTGTCAAATAATCCCAATCAGTTACAAGCACAACTAACAAGTGTCGCTGTACAAGCTGGGCAAATGATTGACCAAAATCAGCAGATAATTAGATATGACACTAGCGACCAAATCAATTTAGAGCGCTCTGCAGTTGAGCGTTCCCAGCCTGTCCCGTCGGCTTTAAAAGTATCTGCGATCGTTTCTACTTACAATTCCGAAAAATTTATCCGCGGCTGCTTGCAGGACTTGGTAGAGCAAACGCTGTACAAACAGGGCCAACTCGAAATCATAGTAATTGACAGCGGTTCCCAAGAAAATGAACAGTCTGTTGTGCGGGAATTTCAAGCGAAATATCCGAATATTGTGTACGATCGCACTTCGGATCGCGAGACATTATATGCAGCCTGGAATCGAGGTATTAAGATGTCGCGCGGAGATTACATGACTAATGCTAATACCGATGACAGACACCGCCCCGATGCCCTAGAAAGCATGGCGAAATACTTGGACGAAAACGCAGAAGTAAGTCTGGTTTATGCCGATCAATTAATTACCAACACAGTTAACGATACTTTTGCCACAACCCAAGCCCAAAAGCGCTGGAATTGGCCAGCCTTTGACTACAGCGAACTCGAACGGCGCTGCATTATTGGCCCCCAGCCGATGTGGAGAAAATCGCTGCACGAAAAATACGGCTATTTCCGAACAGAGTTTACGGCGGCTGGCGATTACGAATTTTGGCTGCGGATTGGCAAAACCGAAAAGATTGTGCACTTGCCAGAAATTCTCGGCTTGTACTGCGAAAATCCACAAGGTTTGGAACATTCATCGCCAATATCGCAGCAAGAAACTCGGCAAATATGGGATGAATATGGGATCGCCCGCCGAGGTGTAAAACCAGCCACTACATTACCTGTTTCAATCTCTCCATCACAGCTAAATGCCATGCCCTACCGCACCTCCGCAGAAACACTCGTCAGCGTAATCATTCCCTGCTACAACCACGCAACTTTACTCAGAGAAGCTGTTGAAAGTGTTGTCAGTCAAACTTATTCAAACTGGGAGTGCATAATTGTCAATGATGGCAGCACGGATGATACCAGCAACTTCGGAAAATATTTAATTAAACTGTATCCTCAAAAATCGCTTCGCCTCATAGATAAACCCAACACCGGGCCGGCTGATTCGAGAAATCTTGGCGTTGATCAGTCGTCAGGAAAGTTTATTTTATTCCTAGATGCTGATGATAAACTTCATCCCAAATTTCTAGAGGAGTGCGTCGAAATTTTATTAGCAAAACCGAATGTTGGTTTTGTCTATACAGATGTGCAGCACTTCGGAGCCAACTGCGATTTAGTTGTTCACGGTGACTTTGATGCCAATCGGTTTTTGAGAGACAATCAAGCCCCCGCTACTTCCCTATTTAGAAGGGAGATTTACGAGCAAGTAGGCGGCTTGAAAAAAGTGATGAAGCTGGGATGCGAAGATTGGGAATTTTGGGTTTCTGCCTATGAAAAAGGCTGGTTAGGCGATCGATTACCTAAGCCTTATCTCTATTACAGGCAGCACGGCGACGGCTCTAGCAGAACCCAAAAAATGGCAGGCGATCGCCCAAAATTAGATTTAATGAGAGCCACACTTATTCACCTCCACTCTCAACTTTACAAACCCGAAGAAGTGCGTTGGTCACAGCAGATTTTGCAGCAACACGGCAATTTAATTGCTAATGAATTAGTTGAATTTAACAAACCCGAACAATTTTTAACTTTGCTGTCCCAATATGTGGGAGAGTATCGAAAAGACCAAGCTAATGAAGTAAACCTCGCTAACCTCCGCCAATGCCGGCAGCAACTTGCCAATTATTGGCTGAATCTGCCCGCAGAACAACTGGCAAATGCCTATGGCGGTGATGCAGGTAAGGCGCATCAGCTACTGCTAAACAGCAATATCAAAGATGAAGCGCTGACAGATGCCGAAAAGACTGTTATCGATCGACTAGCATCGCATCTCTCCCAGGGAGTTAAAAATCCCAAAGATATTAACTACCTACTAGCAGCCGCCCTCTATCGTCGTGCAGATCAGTTACTGCTGAATTATGAAAATGCAGCTATACCTAATTGGTTTGTCAACGACTATCTCAAATTTATGTTTGCCGCGCCTACTCTCTTTCAAGAAATAGGAGAGGCTGACAATTATTGCCAATATGTGCAGGGATGGGTCAGTTATTTGCATAGCAATATCTTCAAGAACCAAAACTCACAAGTGTGGCAGGATATCGCCTGGTTTTTCACTCAAAGTGCTAACTTTATTCCTCTGTACTTCAACAGTAAAAATCTCAAGGATATATACACGAAGCGGGCAGATATTATTGAATATGCCATGAAAAATCGTGGCGCTGCGATTGATTGCATTTTTCCGGCTAGACCTGCGAACAGGCATAAAATTCGCCTTGGTGTCCTGACTAAACATTTTGGGGCGATGACGGAAACTTTCGCTACATTGCCAGCTTTTGAATATCTGAATCGAGAGCAATTTGAAATTATTTTGTACGCTCTCAATCTCGACGGTAATAAACTAGAACAGTATTGTCAAAGTCGCGCTGACAGACTGGTTAAACTGTCTAATGACTTGCCAAGTCAAGTTCAAACAATTCGGGCTGATGACTTAGATCTTCTACTGATTGCTACCAATATTACTGCGGTTACTCATCCGATTAGTTTACTGGCGCTGCATCGATTAGCGCGGGTACAAACTACCTGTTTTAATTCTCCCATTACCACAGGAATGCGACACATTGACTATTACATTGCTGGTAAGTTGATGGAACCTGCACCTGAAGGACAGGAGCATTATCGCGAGGAATTAGCAACTATTGACGGGCCTGGCTGCTGTTTTAGCTATACCCTCGAACCTTACACTCCTAACATTAACTTCACTCGAAATAGTATCGGCATTTCCGAAGAATCGGTTGTCTTTATTTCGAGTGCTAATTTGTATAAGCTAGTGCCGGAGTTAAGGGAAACATGGGCAAAGATTATGGCGGCTGTTCCTAATTCTGTGCTGTTTTTAATGCCCTTCGGCCCTAGCTGGACTAATCATTATCCAGGGGGGGCTTTTGTGAATAATATGAAAGCCGTTTTTGCTAAGTATGGCATTGAGAGTAATCGTTTGCGGGTGTTGAAGAGTTTTCCTAACCGTGCGGATGTTAAAGAAGTTTTGAAGTTGGGGGATGTTTATTTGGATTCCTATCCCTATGCGGGGACTACTTCCCTTGTAGATCCGTTAGAGGTGGGACTTCCAACGGTGGTTAGGGATGGCGATACTTTGCGATCGCGCATGGGAGCTGCAGTGGTACGATCGCTCTCTATGCCTGATTTAATTGCATATGACGAAGCATCTTACATTCAGCTAGCCGTTACCCTCGGCACTAACCCGCAATTGCGGCAGCAAAAACGGCAGGAAATTCAGCAAAAAATGCAAGCTAATCCGGCTTGTTTTGACA
The DNA here is from genome assembly GCF_036701245.1 of Microcoleus sp. Pol14D4. Lineage (NCBI taxonomy): Bacteria > Bacillati > Cyanobacteriota > Cyanophyceae > Oscillatoriales > Microcoleaceae > Microcoleus > Microcoleus sp. Pol14D4. The sequence continues at coordinate 31,062 of NZ_JAUBQM010000040.1, read as the reverse complement.
GTGTGGCATACTCTGGGGCGATCGGCAAATTATTCCAAGAACTCTTTGGCAAATGGCAAACCAACCACCTGGAAGCATCCCGCAGCTTACAGGATAGCATTCCCAAACAGGCAGATTTGGGCGAGATGCTCTCGAAAAACGTCCAGCTTTACCAAAGAAACTCATCAAACATCTCAGCAATATCCGAACTGCGTCAAATCCGCAAACAAATCGCTGATTTTTGGCTGAACGTTCCCACCGAAAATCTCGAAACAGCCTACAGAAGTGCTTCAGGTAACAGCTATCAAATCCTGCTCAAGAGCGGTTTCCAACGTCAACCGATGATCGAAAGCGAACAAATATTTTTGCAGCAATTAACCCAGATTAGCAAAGGATTAGTGCATCCCAAAGCTGTCAACGCCTTGCTTGCTGCGATGCTGTATTTCCCGCCGGGAACCATGCGAATTCCCGACGCTCGCAACCGTTTGCCACACTGGTTAATTGGGGATTACGAACAAGTTTTTGAGAGTGACTCCGCTGTCAACTCTGAGTCAACTTCTGACTTGCTAGCTCAATACATTCAATCCCCGCAATTGGCAAATCAACTGTTAGGATGCGTCAATCTTTACCGCATCGATCCGTCTGACGAATCGGTAGTTTTGGAACTCCGCCAAATCAGAAAACAAATGGCTGATTTTTGGCTGACTGTTCCTTCAGAGAAACTAGAAAATTTTTATCGAGGAGAAGTTCGCAAGGGATATAAATCAATACTCGGATGTGGCTTGCAAGCAGAAGCAATGACTGAAGCAGAACAAAAATTTTTGCAGCAATTGACCGACATTAGTAAAGGGTTGGTGCAGCCTCAAGCTATCAATGCTCTGCTGGGGGCAATGCTGTATTTTGTACCAGGTAAAATGCGGGTTCCCGATGCTCGTACCCGCTTGCCGCAGTGGTTGGTTGAAGATTACGAAAAGGTGTTTGAAAGCGCATTTGCGACAACAGAACAACCACTTGTCAAACAAGATTATCTGCCGCAGTTTCTCAATCAATTAACTGCTGCGGTCAATCTCTATGAAATCGACCCAACGGCTGAATTGGTAATAGCAGATTTGCGGCATATTCGCAAGCAAGTTGCCGATTTGTGGCTGAGCGTTTCCGACGAACAAGTAGAAGTTTTGTACCGGAGCGATTTTGGTAAGGGTTACAAAGCAATGTTGGGCAGCGGGTTTATTAACGAGCCGCTGCATGAGAGCGATCGCGAGTTTTTTAACTCGTTGGTTGTGAAGTTGAGTAAAGGGTTTGGAGCGCCTCAAGCTGTAAATAATTTGTTGGCGGCGATGCTGTATTGTCGCCCTGGACAGTTGCGGGTTCAGGATGCGAATACTTGTTTGCCTCCGTGGTTGTTGGAAGATTACGAGCAGTTTGTTGGGGGTGCGGTTAAGGTGGCTGTTGGGTGATGAAAGGCGCAGATTTTGAGATTTGGGATTAGTTGCTAATCTCAAATCTCAGGATTGAAACGAACCGCGAAGACGCTTATGACACGTTCGGCGAAGCCGTTCCCGAAGGGTAGGAAGAGAATAGAAGGGAAGAGAAAGATTTGAGAAATCATTGTGCCTACCCGTAGTAATTTAATTTAACACGAGTTCTGGCTGCTGAGTCTCAAACAAAGGGCGAGTTACCTGACGCACTAGCACTGTTTCTAAACTGCCTTCTACTACATTTTCTGCTTCTATTTCTAACTCGCCCCACAATAGCCGATCGCCTTGATTGGGCATTTTACCTAAATTGTGGATCACGAATCCGGCGATTGTTTGGTAAGCTTGGTCAGTCGGCAGATTTAACCCGAGTTTTTCGTTAACTGCTGTCACTTCCCATAGACCAGAAATTAGTGCCGAATGAGCATCTTTTTGAAGGATAGTTGCCTGGGAAGGTGGCAGCAGCGGTTGAGACTCTTTACTGGTAATCCAACCAGTCAGCAGCCGCACGGTACCATTGAGAATTGCTAGCAGCGGCCACAGTAATTTTGAGCAGAGTTCGAGGGCCGGCATCAACAGCAAAGCGGTGCGTTCTGGGGCGTGGGTTGCTAATACTTTGGGGATTAGTTCTCCTAATACTATTTCTACGTAAGTTACTAAGATAAATGCTGCGGGAACTGCGATCGAATGAGCAGTCAGCACGGCAGGCAAATGACCGATCGGCAATTTGTCGATCCACGGTTCGATCCAGTGTACAGTCGCTCCCTCACCCAACCAACCCAACAGCAAACTCCCTGCTGTTGTGCCAGTTTGAGTCACAGACAGGTAATGCGGTATGTTGTTCTGAGCTTGGTGGACGAGTTCGGCGGTTTTAGCGGTTGGGCGATCTTCCAAGTGGGCGAGTTGGCGGATTTGATGGCGATCGGCTGATACTAATGCTAGTTCTGACGCCACAAAAAAGGCGATTAAAAGTGTTAAGCCCACCAACATTGCTAATCTCAGCGTTGTTTGAGCGACTTCTATTTCCAGGCAAGTAAGGTTGTTCAAGATAGATATCTAATATGATAGAGGTTTTAGGTTAATTCTTTTATTTTAGCTTGGGATTCAGATAGGTTTATCCCCCCACATTTCGGATATCCCCACTACCCTTATTCGTAGGTGCGCCTAGGCGCACCTTACCCGTAGAACTTGTGAACTCTTTCTCTTCTCTTATCCTCCTTCGCAATAATAGGGCTAACGCGAGTTTCATCGGTTCGTTAAAAAAAAATCTAATTCACAACACCGGAACTCATTGCTGTATCAACTCTCCCTTACTCCCCGAAGCGAATTAATTTCCGTAAAAGTCTGCACCGGATCGGACTTCAACCCGCCTTGAATGTAATTCAACTTCACTTCTTCTAACAAATCCGACAGCAGCGACTGCAATTCACCGAGAGTTTTTTCATCTTGCAATTCCCGCCGCAAACTTTGATTAAATTCTTGGCTGAAATTATCGAGAATTTTTCGACCTTTATCATCTTCATAAGTAGTAGATACCACATCCACAGCAGTTTGAGCCAAATAATTCGCTAGCTGTTCCGTCATCTCAGTAGGCAAAATATTAATCGGAGAGAAAGTTTGCAGGATTTGATAGAAATCCGACTGTTTGATTGTTGTTTCCAAATTGTGGTGCAGCAATTCTTCCAAATCCGGTTGCACCTGCGGCAAAACTTTGTAAATTGTCAGATCCAAAATCCGCTTGGTAATTTGTTCGATCGTATTTTCCTGATTGACGTGAAGGTACGGCTGCTGCGCCAGCAACATCTGCGCCGCGTCGCCCTGTTTGATGGAAGTTTTAGCTTGATTGATAAACCGCACCATCATGTATTCCGACATCGTATTGGCTAAATAAGCCACCGGTTCATAGGTAACTTGAGTAACTACGCGATCGAGATTCACCAAACCCGACTTGTGAAGCCGCACCAATACCGGCAGAATCCGCCACCCCTGCCAAATCGGTATCACCAGAAACACCTCGTACCAGCGCCTCAGCACAAAATCAAACCAAGTTACCCCCGGTTTGCGGCGGGTGTGGAACAGACTTTTAATCAAAAATTCCGCCCCAAAAAAACCGATAAACAACGCATCAATTCGCCAAAACTGGTCAGCGCTTTTCAAATATTCTGGATTTTGTAAACTTGAATCAATGCCTTTAATCGGGTCATAAATTTTAACTAAACCTGGAAAATAGCTCTGATAAACAGGCCGCAACTGAAGGTAACTGAAATGGAAAAGTACGAGCAAAAAATTGACCACCGCTACTAGGGCGCTCAATTTTGCCCAAGAAATTGCTTTTTTGGACAATGTTATATCGGTGGTATTAACAGTTGTGTTGGAATCAGACATAAAAGTAATCTTCCGAATTTGCTAATCGATAAATCTATCTTGTGGCTGAGGCTAAAAAACTCTTAACCTATTAAGATCCCTTGGACGATAAGTATAAGGAAACCAAAGACCGTGAACTTAAAAACAGTCATATCGCTGCTCAAACAAACTTTTACTGAATGGCAAGAAGATAAAGCCCCAACCTTAGCCGCCGCCCTAGCCTATTACACAGTCTTCTCCCTCGCCCCGTTGCTAATTATCGTAATTGCGATCGCCGGTTTAGTCTTTGGTGCAGACGCAGCCCAAGGTCAAATCGTCGCCCAACTCCAAAGTTTAATCGGTAAAGATGGCGCCGAAACCGTCCAAGAACTGATCCTCAAAGCCTCCGAACCGAAGTCGGGAATGATTGCTACTTTAGTAGGTATCGCTACACTTTTGTGGGGCGCTTCCAACGTGTTTACTAATCTCAAAGAAGCCCTCAATACTATTTGGAATGTTTCACCGCCTCCCGGACGAGGAATCTGGGGATTTCTGCAAGACCGCATATTGTCTTTTGCAATGATTTTAGGCATAGGCTTTCTACTGCTAGTATCTTTAGTAATTAGTGCCATTTTAGCCGCCGTTAGCTATTGGTTGAACGGCTTGCTGCAATTACCAATCAACATTTGGCAGATTGTGGACTTTGCTATCTCCTTTGGCGTAGTTACGCTGCTTTTTGCGTTAATTTACAAACTTTTGCCCGATGTCAATCTTGCCTGGAATGATGTGTGGATCGGCGCCGCCATCACCTCAGTGCTGTTTACGATCGGCAAATCCCTAATTGGAGTTTACCTCGGAGGTAGCGGTATTGCCTCTACCTACGGTGCTGCGGGATCGTTCGTAATTATCCTGCTTTGGATTAATTATTCCGCTCAAATTCTCTTCTTAGGTGCCGAGTTTACCCAAGTTTGGGCTAACCGATACGGATCTCTAATGCCAGGTTCGCGAAAGAATATCCTAAACAGCGAAAACGGTGAATCCTCCGCACGCAAACATCGGAAGAACTCTTAAGATTAGACAAACCGGAAATTAGAAGTTAAACTCGCACTCCTGGTTTGACATAAGAAGCCACAAGCAACAAGCAAGAAGGAAGGCCGAAGGCGGAAGGAAAGAAAAATTTTGAATGCAATAATTTTGCTTTTTTTTCGCTGGCCCTGTAACATTCGGTCTTTGGGACAACCGACTTCTGCTTTGGAGAAAGCTTTACTTATTTATCCAGAGGGGTAAAACTATACCTTCGACCGATCTGGCATCTCTAGCAGCAAGCTAAAAGCAGGCTCTAGTTAGAGATGGCTAGAAGGTGCGAGTTTGACACAGGCAAGAATACGGAAAATTCCCTTTACCCTCGTTCATTTCCATTTAGATTATCTAGATTTTTAGCTGCTGCACGTCTCTGTCAGCAGAAGGAAGTCGTATGTAAATTTTTCCCTGCAACTTATCCCTGAAGGATGATTTATCGATCCCGCATTTTGACTTTAATACAAATTAGCTAGAAGATTCCAGTCCCGGCGCAGCAGCCAAAATGGCACTTTCAATCTTCTCCTAAAAATTTTTAAATTTTCGGTAAAAAAGCATGAATTCCTTAAATAAAAAACGCATCGCTCTCATTTCCGTACACGGTGATCCCGCTATAGAAATTGGCAAAGAAGAAGCGGGCGGGCAAAATGTTTACGTGCGTCAAGTAGGAGAAGCTTTGGCTAAACAGGGGTGGCAAGTTGATATGTTCACCCGCTTATCCGATCGCCAACAAGCAAGAATTGTACAGCACAGTCCCAATTGCCGGACAATTAGGCTAGTAGCAGGGCCACAAGAATTTATTCCCCGCGATGAACTTTATGGATATTTGCCAATCTTTGTTCAAGAATTTCACAAATTTCAGTTAGAGTCAGGCTTTCAATATCCCTTAGTTCACACAAATTACTGGCTGTCTTCTTGGGTGGGAATGGAGTTGAAAAAATCGCAACCTCTGCTGCAAGTTCACACTTACCATTCTTTGGCAGCAATTAAATACAAGTCGGTTTCGACAATTCCGATGATTGCCAAAACCAGGCTGCAAGTAGAAAAAACACTTTTGGAAACAGCCGATCGCGTAGTGGCTACCAGTCCCCAAGAAAAAGAACACATGAGGTCTCTGGTTTCGTCAAAAGGCAATATTGACATCATTCCCTGCGGTACCGACACTGAAAGGTTCGGCTCGATCGCCCGATCGACGGCCCGCCGCCACTTGGGCATAGCCCCCGAAACCAAAGTCGTGTTGTACGTCGGCCGTTTCGACCCCCGCAAGGGCATAGAAACTTTAGTCCGCGCCGTTAGTCTGTCGGCGGTGCCCAAAGCCGATTTAAAACTCATAATTGGCGGCGGGTGGCGTGAGGGGGAAAGCGATGGCAAAGAGCGCGATCGTATCGGCAGCATCGTTGAAGAACTCGGCATGAGCGACATTACCAGTTTTCCCGGCGCCTTGAGCCGAGACATTCTCCCCGCCTATTACGCCGCCGCCGATGTGTGCGTCGTTCCCAGCCACTACGAACCCTTCGGTTTAGTCGCCATTGAAGCGATGGCCTGCGGCACGCCCGTAGTCGCCTCCGACGTGGGAGGGCTGAAATATACTGTAGTGCCGCAAGAAACAGGTTTGCTGGCGCCGCCGAAAAATGAAGCAGCCTTTGCCGATGCGATCGATCGCTTGTTAGTTGACTCAGTATGGCGTCAGCAACTCGGACACACAGCCCACCAGCACGTCGAAACCTATTTCAGTTGGGACGGTATCGCCTCTCAACTGGGTCAACTTTACACTCAACTGCTCGAACAATCGGTCATTCAGCTTGACCCGGTGAGCGCTTAGTAGTATCACTTAGTATGGTTGAAGCCAGTTTCCCTTGCTCCCTGTTTCACTCATCCGTTCTCACTGGGAACCTTCAACTAGAAGTGATATCAGGAGGTACTCTTGTACGCGCCAGAACATCTGGGAAGCCATCTGCAACCCATTTCAGACATCGAGCTAATTCGCCTCTGGGTGGAGCAAAAATCCCCCCGCAGCAAGCGCTTTAGCTGGCAGGCGGCCAACCGTTTTCGGCTGTTTGTAGAAAAACCGCTGGCAGAAGTGACTCTAACTGATGTCGAGACTTTCGCTGCAGCAATGAGATCTCGAAAACTTGCACCCGGTTTTTACAAGCAAACCTTGCTAGCGCTGAAATCGCTGTTCGCCTTCGGCCAGCAAACGGGAATCTTGCCCGCAGTCCTCCCCCTGCACGGGTGGCCTGTGCGGCAGCGCAGGCAACTGTCCAAACGCCTCCGTTTTAAACTTTCATGGAGTTTGTGCATCTGTTTATGCTTTTTTTTGGGTCGAATTACCCCGAGACTGTGGGGGCAATCGGTCTCGGCAGAAAGCTCGCCCACCCCGAAACGTCTGCCGGAAGTTGCGGCCCTTGATTCACCAGACCTCAGAGAGGATAACATCGAGCGCGATCGTAAATCGGAAACTGCAACCCTCAATTCACCAGAGCCCATACAGGATAACAGACTCGATAGCATCGGCCCGGAACGTCGAGTAAAAGCCTTTCTCGACACAATTGCCGCCGCCGAAGGAACCGCTAGCGCCGACGGCTACCGCACTCAGTACACAGGCACGAAATTTGTCAGCTTTCAAGATCATCCTAGGGAAATGAGGTGCGGCCGCCGCTATGGCAAAAAACTATGTTCCGACGCAGCGGGGCGATATCAGTTTCTCAGCACCACTTGGGACAGATTTGCCAAAAAATTTAGCATCAGCGATTTCAGCCCCCAAAATCAAGACCTTGTAGCTGTAGAGTTAATCCGAGAAAAAGGTGCATTAGAAGATATAGAAGCGGGTCGATTGGAGCCAGCAGTCAGAAAACTCGCTTACATCTGGCCTTCTTTTCGGCGTTATGGCGGTTCCGTGGAATCGTCGATGCCCAAACTCGAAGCAATGTACCTGCAAAATTTGGGGATTGACCGCCCAGGATTGGTTGTTAGCAATTAGTTCATTGTTATGGGTTATTTGTTATTTGTTATTAGAACCAACAAATAACAACCAACAAATAACAACTAACTAATAACTATTTATGCTAATTTTCCATCTTCCATGTGAAGGATGCGATCGGCAATATCCAAAATTCGGTTATCGTGGGTTACTAACAAAATAGTACAACCCTGTTCTTTGGCTAATTGCTGCATCAAATTCACCACTTCGCGACCGGATTTGCTGTCCAGGGCGGCTGTCGGTTCGTCCGCTAAAACAATTTGCGGTTGGCTGACCAAAGCGCGGGCGATCGCAATTCTTTGTTTCTGTCCTCCCGACAAGTCATCTGGATAATAGTTAATCCGCTGTTCCAGTCCTACTAACTCTAGCATTTTTGCAGAGCGCTCGCGCATTTGAGAACGCGACAAATTGCCGTGAACTTCCAAACCCATTTGCACGTTTTGCAGCGCCGTCAAACTGCGGTGTAAATTATGCGCCTGAAAAATATAGCCAATTTTGCGTCGCGCCTTTACCAATTGGTCGGCACTCGCTTTGCACATTTCTTGACCGAGAATTTTGAGACTTCCCGATTGACCGGATCTCAATCCGCCAATCAAAGTTAAAAGCGTTGTTTTTCCCGAACCGGAAGGCCCCGTCATCAGCACGATTTCACCTGCTTTAATTTCGAGATTAATGTCAAAAAGTACCTGTTTTCGCAGTTGACCTTGACCGAAGTAGTGGTCGAGGTGGTGCGCGGAAATTACAGGTGCAGGAATCTGTAATGCGTTGGTTGTTGGGTAGAGAGTAGTAGAATTCATATGTTATTGGTTTGAGGTTGGAGATTTAATTAAGACACAAGGTTGCCTAAATCTTTGATTGAGAGGGAAACCACAGATTAACGCAGATGAAGACAGATGGATTTCCAGATTGGGAATTTTTTCACTTCAAGTCTAATAAACCGCTTTTGTCGCCAACAAGGCAGAGTAAAAAGAAGAGAAGGATGACAAAAATATGTTTTTAGTCAGGGCTTTAGTCTTTCATACTCTCTGATTCATTTTCCCTTAAAACATATCTGCCGGGTCGGCTGCTTGCAGTTTACGAGTGGCACTTGCTCCAGAAATAGTACACATAATCACGTTCAAAAGTAAGACTATAAATGCTCTAAGCAGCGTCATATAAAGGGGTAAATTTGTAGCTTTGCGAGTTAAAGAGTAGAGTCCGAGAGAGACTCCTACTCCTGGCAAAAAACCGAGGACGGAAAGAATTAGAGCTTCTTCAAAAACGATGCCGAGTAAATAAACATTGCGGTAGCCCATTGCTTTGAAAGTAGCGTATTCTCCCATGTGGTCGCTGACATCGGTTGAGAGAACTTGATAAACAATAATCACACCAACTACAAAACCCATCGCGACCCCTAAGTTAAATACAAAGCCGATCGCAGTATTCTTAGCCCAATAGTTTTTCTCAAAATCGATAAATTCTTGTTTGGTTAGTACCTTGACATCCGCCGGCAAGTATGCTTTCAAAACTTGTTGAACTTCCACGGGGTCAGCCCCCGGTTGCAGTTGAATTAATCCGGCATTAACACTGGCGGCGTTTTGTCTGGGAAACAGGCGCAGGTAATTTTGATCGCTAGTCATCAAAATACCGTCGGCGGCAAAAGATGCTCCCACTGTGAATAAACCGCTGACGTTAATCGTGCGCCGCTCTACCTCAGCTTTAACGGCTTTGCCTTCAGCAATTTGTGCGATCGTTCCTTGGTAATCTCCCCTAGAAGCTCGATCGAACAACACGGTATCCGGCAATTTAATCGCGCTCAAATTTTGGTTAACTTCTGGAAGCGCAAACGCAGGGCGATTCGGATTGAAACCGACCACCATCAGCGACGTTTCGCGTCGAGTTTCGGGATTTTTCCAGTTAGCAATTTTCACGTAAAGCGGCTCGGCTGATTTCACGCCCGGTACGTTCATTGCTTGATACAATCTGCGCCTGGGGAAGGAAGACAAATTAATCAAATTGCGCGCTTGGGGGTGAATCAAAACTAAGTCTGTTTGCAAGGTTTGGTGCAGGCGCGTATTGCTGGTGTAAAGCGCATTTTGAAAGCCCAACTGCATGAACATCAAAACGTCAGCAAAGGCAATTCCTGCTACTGCAACCAGCATTCGCCCTTTGTCGTGACTCAGTTGCAGCCATCCGAGGGAAGTTCTGCGTCTTAACTGTTGTAAGGGTTTGATAAGTCCGAGCATACTATTTTAGATTTTAGATTTTAGATTTTGGATTAAAGACAGCAACCTGATGTTGGAACAATTCTTAATCTTTAATAATTAAGTCAGAATGATTCATCTCTCTATTCTCTTCCTCTGTGTCCTCAGCGCTCTCTGTGGTTAAAAAATTCTTAATCCTTAATTTCCCCGATCGCCACTTTGACTTGCAAATTGGTTAATCCCGCTACTTTCTGGCTGGAAGCTTCATCTAAGCGCACTTTTACTTCCACAATTCGACCATCAATATTCGCAGAAGGATCGGTGTTAACAATGTTTTGCCGCTGCACTTGCAAACCAATATGTTCGACAGTTCCCCGCAATTCGCCGGTCAAAGCATCGCTAGTAATTTTGGCGGTTTGTCCGAGGCGTACTTTGTCCACATCGCTTTCGTAGATTTCCGCAACAGCCAGCATCTCGCGAGTTTGTCCGAGTTCGACAATGCCGTCGTTTCCCACCCTTTCCCCCGGATGCGTGTGAATTTTCAGGACTTGGGCGTCTCTGGGAGCACGGATGTAAGCTAGATCCAGATTGGCTTTGGCTTGTTTGGCTGCGGACGTGGCGGCACTGACTTCGGCGGCGGCTGCTGCTATGTCAACGGGACGCACTTCGGCGATGCGATCGAGATTTGCAGCAGCTTCATTAATCTGCTGCTGTCGGGATTCCTGAATTTGGCTGAGTTTGGCTTGGGCTTCGTTAATTTGCTGTTGGCGGGATTCCTGAATTTGGTTGAGTTTGGCTTGGGCTTCGTTAATCTGCTGTTGGCGGGATTCCTGAATTTGATTCAGTTTTGCCTTTCCTTCGTTGAGTTGCTGTTGGGCTGTTTCGGCTGCGAGGCTTTTGCTGTCGCTAGTTGAGGCGGAAATTGCTCCCTGTTCATACAGTTGGGAGTAGCGCCGATCTTCGCTTATGGCGTTGCGGAGTTCGGCTTGTAGACGGGCAATTGCGGCTTGTTGGGTTTGAATTTCACCTTGTTGTTCGGCCCTGATGCGGGCAATTGTGGCTTGTTGCGCTGCAATTTCGGTGCTGCGATCGATTTCTAGACGGGCAACGATCGCCTGTTGCGCTGCGATCTCGTTGCTGCGATCGGCGGATAAACGGCTAATAGTCGCTTTCTGGGCTTGGATTTCGCCGTTTTTGGCTCCTGCTTTCACTTTTGCTAGGTTTGCCTCAGCGACGCGCACCTGTTCTTGAGCTTGGTCGAGGGCGGCTTGCTGGCGATCGCGGCTGTCCAAAATTGCGATCGTCTGACCTGTTTTCACCCTGTCTCCCTCTTTTACCAACAGTCGATCGATCCGGTTTCCTTCCGCCGCACCGGAGGCGGAGACTTTAATTACTTCTCCCCTGGGTTCCAGTCGCCCCAAGGCTGTAACTGTCGTTAATTGGGATGCCGCCACGGATGCTGCTGCAGCTACTGCGTTGGGATCGGGTATGCGCGATCGCCAGATCGTGTAGCCTGTGGTTCCCCCTGCCGCCAGGGTTGCTAGTGCTGCAACAACTAGGAGTTGTTTAACTAGGGATGGAGTTGAGGATAAGCCGTCTGCTGTTGGTTGGTGTACCATGACATACCTCTTTTTGATAAATAAAACTAAACCGTTTAGTTCTGATACGTTCTAATACTAAACCGTTCAGTATAATGATGTCAAGAGCCCAAATAAAAATTACAGAAGCAAGGTATGGCAAGGACAAAACCGATCGAACCAGACGCAGCAGGAGGTGACAAAACCGAGCAAATCCTGCAAGGTGCGATGCAAGAATTTTTAGCCCACGGCTACGCGGGCACGAGTATGGACAAGGTAGCGAAGACGGGAGGAGTTTCCAAAGCCACGGTTTACAGCTATTTTGCAGATAAAGAAGGATTATTCGCGGCCTTGGTACAGCGGCTGGCGCGAAAAAAAGTCCATTTTACAGTTCTGGATGAAGAACCGGCTGTAGCGCTGCGATTCGTTGCCACAAATGTATTGGATCAGGTGACCCAGGAACCTGAATTTCTCAATTTTGTGAGGTTAGTGATTGCGGAATCGGGGCGTTTTCCCCAGTTAGCGCAGACATTTGTGAGAAACTTAGCTAAACCGGGTATCGATCGGCTAGCGGAATATTTGGCATCGCATCCAGAGTTAAAATTGCCCGATCCCGAGGCAACAGCGCGGATTTTTATTGGATCTTTGGTATATTTCCAGTTAACGCAGCATATGATGCACGGCAAAGAGATTCTGCCAATGGAGCGCGATCGACTGATCGACGGTCTGCTGCACTTGATTTTGTCGCCGCAGTCCAATTCCTAAAGTGCGATCGACAGAATCGAGGAATTTTATGTGAGAATTTTCGCAGCCATAAAGAGCAAGATCGCTTTATGGCTGCGATCGCAGGTTTTAGTCAGGTGTTTTGCCTAACCTGTCCCTCAATTCCTCAGCCGATAACTGCGGTAGTTGTTCTACAAACAATGCCAATTCTGTCACCGGCAAAGCCAATAAATTAGTAACGGCTGTAGGCAGAAGATCGCCCAATTCAGGCGATCGCATTTGCAAGACACTTTCAGCCAACAATTTAACTGCTGCTTCCCGCCCAGATTCATCAACGGTTAACATCGATATTGCCAGCAACAGCACTGTAAATTCCGCCGCCTGCAACTTGGATATTGGAGATAGAAAAGCCGTCATTTTCTGGCTTAATGCTCCAAATCGAACTCGCAGAAAGTTTTCTAAGATTAAGCGCTGTTGTTCTTGTCTGCCTCGTTCTAGTCCTTGTTCTAGCCCTTGTTCTAGCCCCCGTTCTAGTCCTTGTTCTAGGCCTTGTTCTAGTCCCTGTTCTAGTCCTTCTTCTCTAGCTTGTTGCTGTGCTGCTTGTATTTGTTGTTGAAAAAGTGGTGCAATGGCCATAATTAACTCCCGCTCTTCTGGCTCTAATTCTTGTGGCGCATCGGTTACTAAATTTGACTGTAACCGATACAGCAATTCTAGCGCGATAATCCGCAACGGATCGTCTGTTGCTAAAGCGCTCAATTGGGAAATAGCCCTTTGCTGCACTCCCCCTTTGCCCAAAATCCTCAACCACAGAGTTTCTGGAGTTTCTGGCAACTGGTGAATCGCCACAATTGCCGATCGCAAAGATTCACCCAAAAAATAGATTCCCTGCATCCAATTCTCTGTGTCTGGTATCGCATTAAAGCTATCTACCAATGCTTTCGATGCTGTGGGCATCAAAATCCACAGTTTGGGTAACTGAGCGTCATCATAGCGAGTATTTTCTCTCCTAAATTTCCGTTCCAATTCACCTCGCACGTCCAATAACTTCCCCAGACAGCTACAAATTTCGCTGACGTTAGCAGGATTGCGAAACGGTTCAAAAATTGCAGTTGTGTTTGCCATTTTTCCCAACAATCCCAGGGTTTCTGAGTATGCGGGCATTGCGGTTCGGGGAGTAAAATAAACATCTATTTCTCGGACTTCGGAAGTCACATCGCGGCCGATATTAACCGTTCCGAGCGGCGACAGCAATTCCTCCAGGTATTCTTTGGCAAAAAGATCGTGAATAAATCGCGTCATAGAAATTATTTCACACACTAAATAGATTTTTTAACCGTTTTCTCACCCATTCTACAGGATTTTCATCCTCTTCTGCTGCATCTACTAATTCCATTTCTCGCAATAATTGCTGTCTCTCGCTTAGTTCTTCTTTGTGCTTGACTATTTCTTTAATAATCTGTTCCGATAAATCAGGTCGTTCCGTTAAAACTTTCTGGAAACCTTCTTTATTGATGGCAAACAAAATTGTTTCTTCTAAAGCTCTCACCGAAGCAGTTCTGGGGATTCCCAACATCAAAGAAAGTTCCCCAAAAAACTGACCAGTGCCGAGGTTATTCAGATGTTTGTCAATAGCTTCCACAAAAACTTCGACTGAACCTGAAAGAATCATATAAAAAGCATCTCCAGGGTCGTTTTCGTGAAATAAAAATTCTTGCGAGCGCAGCCGTTTGCGGTACCCAACTTCAATCAATTGCCGCAATTCAAGATCGGTCAGGTTTTCAAAGTATTCCACCTCTCGCAGCAAACAACTAAGGGAAGATGGCTTTTTCACTCCCTCGCCAAAAAATTCCGGTTTTCGATCATTTTCCGAGTAACTATTCGAGAGGTCAATAGCAATTTCTTTTTTGTTAAAAATTGACAACAAAACTTCGGGGTTTTGTAAATAAATTTCTCTGTCATTGAATGGAAATTCGATTTTTTGCTGGCGGAAATTGTATTCAATTGCAAAATTCAAAGAACTTTTAATTACTTCTCTTTCAGTCGGTCTGTCCGTCCAAACTAAAAGTTCAAATTTAAAACTATCATCACCAAACTCGACAAACAATACTTTTGGATTCGGTTCGTATAAAACTCCCGCTTCCGCGTAAGCAATATTTAACAGAGTTTCTGTAACTAACAGCGGGTTACTATTCTCCGCTACTTCTACGGGAACTCGCAGACACAGTAGCGAGTTTTCGTAACTCCAATTAACAATTTTGTTGCTAATCATTTTGCTGTTGGGAACTATGACGCTGGAGTCCTCAATGGTTTGGATGATTGTCGATCGAATCGAGATTTTTTTGACTATTCCCATTAATCCTTCTAATTCTACAAAGTCTCCGACTTTCACGGGTCTGTCTAAAAGCAGCGTTAAGCCGCTGACAAAATTAGTTGTTAAATCTTGGATGCCAAAGCCAATTCCGACTCCCAGCCCCCCCGCAACTACTGCAAAAGAAGCGAGGTTGAAGCCAATGCTTTGGATGGCGACTATCACCCCCAAAGCTACTATTAAATACCCAATGATTACTGCGATAGCTTCCCGATTTCCCTCGTCAATTCCCAGTCTGACAAGCAATCTTTCCTTAAGAAAGTTGGTAAAATATCGTGCTATCACAAGGATAGCCATAAACAATACAATCAGTTCCACCAGTGACTGCAAGGATACAGGATTTTCACCTATTTTAAATAGGGTAGCGGTAAATATTTGCGAGATCTGTGTGAATACTTCTTCTGGTATTGTATTTAATTTAAATTCAGGCTTTAAGGTTGTTTGTGTTGTCATTTTTCAAGGGGAGTAGTAAAAAATAAAGTCCTCAGTACCCAATGTAAAAATAAAATACTGAACTCGTAATCATAAATTTTAACCTATTTTTAGTGGCCAAAAAAGTGAAGTCGTTACAGAGAGATGTGCTTCCTCATACTACGCAGTTCTCCCTATTGCCAATTTTTCGGCTACCTGGTCTTCGCAGGCCTGCGGTTAGTGCGCCACTTTTTCGCGATAAAATAGCAGACTCATGTATTATTAAAGCGATCGCTCTACTAACTTTAGTCAACATTAACTGGATTCGAGTTTATCATACTCTCCACTAATTTTTTTTTGAAGTCCCGTTATCAACTTAAGCAGGGATTATTGAATGACTCTTTAAGTGGACAAGTCAAATATGCAAGTATTACAATGACTTTAACTGGTGGGAGACATATTGCTATTAATCTGCTAGTTGCGTGCGTTTTGTGTATATCTAAGTGAAAATTTAACTGAATCTAGCTAAAATTGATAACGTTCCAAGAATACTTGGCACTCTACCTACCTGGAGGAAAAACTATAACTTAATCACATTTGTCAATCAGTAAAATTACTGAAAATACTTGCTTGTTCAGGAGTGGAAAATTGGCGGTTTGGGGTTGGGTCGAAATAAATATGGCGCGATACATGATTGCTCGATCGCCCAAATCTAAGTTCTCCACCCAAAATCTGAGTAAATACTGAGCATAATTGCTGATTGACAAACGCTTCCCTAGCTTAGGTTGTCACCAACGTTCTACCAATAGGATTGATTAGGAATAGAATTGATGAGCAATAGAACTGCTTGGCGATACATCCGAAGAATTAACTGAAATATTGTCGCAAGGTATACATATATCGCCGATTGAAAACCGAATGGTCGCCCTACTGAAGGTTTTCTTCAGTAACCAAATAGGAAACAAGGAAAACCTTGCGATCGCACAATTGGACAGAAGTTCTAGAATAAAAGCTGAAATGCACGAGCCAACATGAGCAAATTCCCACCAGAGAAAACCCAACTGCCACAGCAAGAGATCACAACAGCACAGGTATTGCGACAGGCTCACTTCGACGCTTTTTTTGCAGGTGCCAATGCCGGAATGCTGATTTTTGACCGCCAACTCCGGTATGTCCAAATTAACGAAGTTTTGGCCCAGATGAATGGCGTTTGTGTGGCAGACCATATTGGTAGGTCAGTGCGTGAAGTGCTGCCAGAATTGGCTCAGACTGTGGAACCAATGCTGCAAAGCATTCTGGATACGGGCAAGCCAATTCTTGACTATGAATTAGTGGGTGAAACACCGAAAGAACCGGGCATCGTGCGCTACTGGCAAGCATCTTACTATCCTTTGTTGGATGAAAATGGCCTGGTTTTTGGTCTTGGTGGGATTGTAATTGAAATTACCGATCGCAAGCGGGCCGAACAAAAGCAGGCAAGACTGACGGCAATTTTGGAAGCAACTTCCGACTTCGTAGGGATTGCGGATGCAACAGGGCATAACGTGTACCTCAACAAAGCCGGACAGAAAATGATGGGGGTACCTCCAGAGGAGGCACGATCTCCGTTTAGTGTAGATTTTGTATTAGCTCCCTCGGCAACGACAAAATTCCAAAATGAAGTCTTTCCAACCGCCTTAAGAGAGGGTAGCTGGGCTGGTGAAACCGTGTTTTTGTCACGCGATGGGAAAGAAATTCCCGTTTCCCAAGTTTTAATCGTCCACAAAACGGAAACAGGCGAAGTCGAGTTTATTTCCACTATTGCACGGGACATTAGCGATCGCAAAAAAGCAGAGGAAGAACGGCAATTGCTCGCTACAACGATCGAGAACAGCCGTGACTTTATTGGCGTTGCCTCAATGGATGGTCGCCCGATGATACTGAATCAGGCTGGTCTGGATTTGGTTGGACTCAGTAGTTTGGACGAAGCCAGAACCAAACACATTACCGACTTCTTCATGCCAGAAGATTTGGACTTTGTACAGCAGCGTGTTCTGCCTACTCTAATGCAAGAGGGAAGTTGGCGGAGTGATTACCGCTTCAGACATTTCGTGACAGGTCAACCCATTGCGGTAGACTACACCCTATTTCTGGTCAAACATCCAGAGACTAATGAACCGGTAGGGATTGCCACGATTACGCGCGATATTCGCGATCGCAAAAACGCAGAAGAAGTCCTCAAACAAAGTGAAGAACGATTTCGCTCTTTGATGGAAGCTAGCGCTCAAATTATTTGGATCTGCAATGCGGACGGCGAAATGGCGATCGAGCAACCTACTTGGAGTGCATTTACAGGACAGACATTTGATGATTACAAGGGAAGGGGTGGGAGCAACGCTATCCATCCAGACGATCGCTCGTCTATTACTACTGCCTGGTTAACTGCTGTTGCCAATCGATCGTTCTATGAAGTTGAATTTCGTATGCGTCGCTATGACGGGGAATATCGCTACATGAGTTGTCGTGGTGTACCAATTCTGAACGCGGATGGTTCAATTCTGGAATGGGTTGGAGCTAATACAGATATTACCGATCGCAAACAAGCTGAAGAAGCTCTGCGCGAACAGCAAGCTGTGTTGCGCGATCGCAACCTCTTGCTGAGCTCTATTTTGGAAAGTACGCCAGACATCATTGTGGTTAAAGACCGGGAAGGCCGATATGTTGCCCTTAATTCCTTTGTGGCAAACTTATTATTTGACGGTAAACCCATAGAGGAGATTGTGGGTAAAGATGATTCGGAACTGATGCCCCCTGCTGCTGCCGTTCCAATAATGGCAAAAGACCGGGAGATTATAGAAACAGGTACTACTGAAACCTACGAAGAAGAAATTTCAAATGGTGAGACCAGCAATTATTTTTTAACCACAAAAGCCGCTTGGCGGGACGGTCAAGGCAATATTCTCGGTATTATCGCCATAGCGCGAAACATTAACGATCGCAAACAAGCTGAAGCCCAGATGCGCGATCGTAATGCACTGCTAAACTCAATTTTGGAAAGTACACCAGACTTCATTGTCGTTAAAGATCGGGAAGGGCGTCATGTTGCCCTTAACTCGAATTTGGCAAACTTCATAGGCAAGCCAATTGAGGAAATCATCGGCAAAGATGATTTGGAATTACTGCCGCCTGACAGTGCCCGTGCAATTATGGCGAAAGATCGCCAACTCATGGAAGCAGGAATCACTGAGAGTTACGAGGAAGATGTCTCTCAGGGTGAAACCACCGCGACCTTTTTCACTACCAAGGCTCCTTGGCGGGATGCTAAGGGCAATATCCTCGGCATCATCGCCACCACACGAGATATTAGCGATCGCAAACAAGCCGAAGATGCTCTAAAACAAAGCGAAGAACGCTATCGTTCGCTAATGGTTGCCACATCCCAAATCGTCTGGGCAACGGATGCTGAAGGAATAGGCACTGATCTACAGAGTTGGAGAGCTTACACCGGGCAAACTGAAGCTGAAGTGCTTGGTTTAGGCTGGTTAGATCCAATTTATCCGGACGATCGGGAACGAACGAGTCAGGCTTGGATGGAAGCAGTGCAAACGAAAAGCCTGTTTGATATAGAATATCGAATCCGGGGAACGGATGGAAACTATCGTTATTTTCAAGGTAGGGGAGTACCAATTGTGGATGAAAATGGCAACATCCGCGAGTGGGTTGGTACTTGCAATGATATCCACGATCGCAAACAAGCCGAAGATGCTATCAAACAAAGCGAAGAACGCTATCGATCGCTAATCCTTGCCATTTCCCAAATTGTCTGGACAACGGATGCTGAAGGAAGATGCCAGGATTCACCGAGTATGAGAGCTTACACCGGACAAACGGAAGCTGAGGCGGTTGGTTTTGGCTGGTTAGATACAATCCACCCGGACGATCGCGAACGAACAGTTCAGGTGTGGATGGAAGCAGTGCAAACGAGAAGCCTGTTTGAGATGGAATATCGAATGCGCGGAACGGATGGAAACTATCGTTATTTCCAAGCTAGAGGGGTGCCACTTCTGGAAGAAGATGGCAGCCTCCGGGAGTGGGTTGGCACTTGTATCGATATCCACGATCGCAAACAAGCAGAAATCTTACAGGCAAAAGCCAGGGAAGCCGCAGAAGCAGCTAGTCGGGCCAAAAGTGAATTCCTTGCTAACATGAGCCACGAGTTGCGGACTCCGCTTAATGGCATCATGGGCTACGCGCAGATTCTTCAGCGTTCCAAAGTCTTGAATGAAGAAGAGCGATCGCGCATTGATGTCATTTATCAGTGCGGTTCCCATTTACTGACCTTAATCAATGATATTCTCGATTTGTCGAAGATTGAAGCACAGAAAGTGGAACTCATGCCCACGGATTTTCATTTCCCGGCGTTCCTGCAAGGTGTCGCAGAAATGTGCCGTATCCGAGCTGAACTAAAGGGAATTCAGTTTCATTTTCCATCAAGCCCCGAACTCCCGATCGGTATTCGTGCGGATGAAAAACGCTTGCGACAAGTGTTAATTAATCTTTTAAGCAACGCTATTAAATTTACGGATAAGGGCACTGTTACTTTTATAGTCAGTTTTGCCACAGAAGAAAAAATTCGCTTTGAAATACGCGATACAGGTACCGGCATTGCACAAGATCAACTCCAAGCTATCTTTCAGCCCTTCGAGCAGGTAGGAGATCGCAGGCGGCAGACGGAAGGTACGGGATTGGGACTGGCAATTAGCAAAAGGATTGTAGAACTAATGGGCAGTACCATTCAGGTTAAAAGTGAGATGAATGTTGGCAGTATTTTTTGGTTTGATGTCAATCTATCTCAAGCCGATGAATGGGTAAAAACATCTCAAATCGACCATCGCGGGCAGATTATCGGCATCAAAGACCGCCAACCTAAGATTGTGGTTATTGATGACAAATGGGCTAACCGTTCGGTAATTAGCAATTTGCTCAGTCCGATCGGCTTTGAGGTGTCTGAAGCGAACGATGGGCAGGAAGGCTGGGAAAAAATTCTAGAGGTGCAGCCAGATTTAATCGTTACCGATTTATTAATGCCCGAACTAGATGGCTTCGAGCTAATTAAGCGGGTTCGAGAATCGGAAAATTTCAAAGACATCATCATTATTGTCTCTTCGGCCAGCGTATTTGAAACCGATCAATACAGAAGTTTAGAAGCAGGAGGCAACACTTTTATTCCCAAACCTGTTCAAGCAACGGAACTCCTGCAAAAATTACAACAGTATCTTGATTTGGAATGGGTTTACGAAGCTAATGAAGATCCGCTGGCGATCGCATCAGACACCGATGAGCTAATTGCCCCGCCTGCTACAGAAATGGAAATGCTATACGAACTGGCTATGAAAGGAAATTTCCTAGAAATAGTTAAGCAGGCGGTATTACTTGAAGCAATAGACCCAAAATACATTCCATTTGCTAAAATATTGCATCAGATGGCAAAGGACTTTCAAGACGAAGAGATTATAACGTTTATTCAGTCCTACAAGTAAGGTTTATGAATTCAGAAATTCAAGCAAGCGGTACGATTCTTATAGTTGATGACAATTCAGCCAACTTAGGTGTATTATCTGATGCCTTAAGCCAAGCAGGATTTGAAGTTCGAGTTGCGAAATCTGGAAAAATGGCACTAGAGCGAGTTAAATATGCTCTACCAGATCTAATCTTACTAGATGTCATGATGCCCGATATTGATGGATTTGAAACCTGTCGTCGATTACAGGCTAATCCAGAAACTAAACAGATTCCCGTTATATTTATGACTGCGCTCTCGGATACGGCTAATAAAGTTGAGGGGTTTAAGCTTGGGGCTGTAGATTATATTACCAAACCCTTCCAACAGGAGGAAGTATTAGCTCGCGTCAAGCTGCATTTAAAGCTTCATGTTCTAGCTGAAAAATTAGAAGAAAAAAATATCTTATTGGAGCAGAAAGTTTTAGAAGTTAGCCAAGGCTATGAAGATTTACAACAAATGCAGCTTAAGTTAATCCAAAGCGAAAAAATGTCTGGCTTAGGGCAAATGGCCGCTGGGATTGCTCATGAAATAAACAACCCTATAAATTTCATTTCTGGCAATCTGGGTTATGCCCAAGAGTATGCTCATAACTTACTAAAAATTATACACCTCTATCAAGAAGATTATGTAAATCCCACCCCTCGGATTCAAGCAGCAATGGATGAAATAGAACTGGAATTTCTGGAGGAAGATTTTATCAAAGTTCTTAACTCAATCAACTTAGGAACGCAGCGCATCCAGGAGATAGTCAAGTCTATGCGAATTTTTTCTCGCCTGGATGAGGCAGACGTGAAAGCAGTAAATATCCATGAAGGAATTGATAGTACACTCACCATCCTGCATCATCGTTTAAAAGCAAAACCAGAGCATCCTGAGATTGAACTAATAAAAGATTACGGGCAGCTTCCACAAGTAGAATGCCATGCGGGACAATTAAATCAAGTGTTTATGAATATTATTTCCAATGCCATTGATGCTTTAGATGAATCAAATCAGCAGCGTTCCTTTGCAGAAATCAAACAACACCCGAACCGCATTCAAATTTCTACAAAAGTAATTGACGATAATTGGGTTGCTATTCATATTAGTGACAACGGTCGGGGAGTTTCCGAAACTCTACAACCGAAACTATTTGACCCTTTTTTTACCACCAAACCGATCGGTAAAGGAACTGGGTTGGGGTTATCTATCAGTTACCAAATTATCGTTGAAAAGCATGGGGGCAGATTATACTGCCAGCCTGGATTAGGAAAGGGAATAGAATTCGTCATTGAAATTCCAATTCGGCAGCAAGCTTGTAAAGCTGCTTAGTTTCCCATTGCAATGTCTCTTATGAACTTTGGTTAATTTCTCGCCGATAGCGGGGACGACAAGGTGTTCCTGTGCAAATAAAGCCTGCAGGCATATTTTTAAAGACGCTGCTGCGAGCTCCAATTAACGCATTTGCACCGATTTCGACACCTGGGCCAATGAAGCAGTCGGCGGCAATCCAAACGCCGTTATTAATGATTACAGGTGCTGTTATTAAGCTAAAGGCTGGGTCTTGAGGGTCATGAGTACCGGTGCAGAGGTAGCTTTTTTGAGAAATGACGCAGTGTTTGCCGATCGCAATTCGATCGAGACTGTACAATACAACATCATCTCCGATCCAACTGTAGTCTCCGATGGCAATTTTCCAAGGATAGGTAAAACGAGCCGTGGGGCGAATGATCGCACCCCGACCTATTTTCGCTCCAAATAACCGCAGCAAGCCGCTTCTGATGCCGTTAAAAGGGTGTGGAGTGAGAGGAAATGCGATCGCCTGCACGAACCACCAAAGCAAAATTAGCCAACCGGGCTTTCCCCGATCGAACTTTGATTGGTTGTACAGCCGCAAATCAACCCAAGATTCCCCTGTTAAACTATTTGGCTGGTTGTCTCTAATTGAACTATCCTTTATTTCAGGATTTGGGGAATTTGCGATCGGATTTTCCGGATATTGGTTCGGATTTGGTCTATAATCGGTCATTGATAGTTAATTTAATGTTTAATTTAAAATCGACTTTAACCTTAAGGACTGCTGCATGACATTTCTAATTAGGGAAAATTTTGACTCTGAAAACGCCAAGGATATCGCACAATGCGAGAATATAAATCCCAGAATTGGCAAAGTGCGACTTTTACAAACAGCATTGGTACTGCTTAGCAGCTTTTTTGTAGCAGAGTTAATCGCCGCACTTAATTCTCATAGTTTGTCCCTATTAGCAGATGCGGGTCACGTCTTTTCAGATGTAGCAGCTTTAGCAATAACTTTGACAGCCACTTGGTACTCCTCAGTCAAACGCAAAAGTAAATCCGTAGATTGTACGATCGCACAATCGTCAATCCCTGAACGAGGAGAAATCATTGCTGCTTTAATTAATAGTATCAGTTTAGTGGCGATCGCCCTGTGGATAGCCTCCGAATCGATCGCCCGTTTGCAGTCCCCAACTCCCGAAGTAGAAGGGCTCCCGATGTTAATTACCGCCATAGTCGGTTTAAGCATCAACTCGATTAATGCTTGTTGCTTGCATTCCTGCTGTCACGGCGACTTGAATCTCAAAAGCGCCTTTCTGCACGCAGTCGCCGACATTTTTTCGTCGGCTGGAGTAATTTTAGCTGCGATCGCCGTCGCGTGGCTGCACTGGAATTGGGCTGACGGCTTAATTAGCTTGCTAGTATCAGCATCAATTATTTTATTAACTCTACCATTGCTAATCGAAAGCATCCAATTGCTGCTGGGCAAAGTATCAGCAATATCCGCAAGTCAACAGCCTTGTGATTGCGAAAAAGTGAGCGCAGAAAAATTGCTGTTCCCATCCCTAGAAGAACTTATTAAATGAAAATCCCTCAAGCCGCTCGGTAGGGTGTGGGTTTCCTAATTCCCAATTCCCAACTACCAATTCCTAATTCCCAATTCCCCCATGCCTCCAAAATATTAAGGCAATTTCACTTCTGTCTCCTGAGTTATAACTACTGGCGGCGACAGAGGCGGATCTGGTTCTGCCACATTCAACTGACCGCCACAACAACGCAACTCGTAAAGTTTTGCATTAATTTGATACTCATATTGACTCAATAACCTTGCATAAATATAGCCAGCTTTTCCATCCAAAAAGCCGAGCTGAATGAAGTAAAATAAAATAAATCTGAGCATTGGTTTAAAAGGCAGCCACACCCAAACTTTTTTGAGAAATCGTTTCCGCTGTACGGCATCTCCAAATAAGTGAGCGCCAATAGTGCCGCTGTCGTCGCGCCCTTCAATAATATTGTAATAAACGCGAGCTTCCCAATTAGAATAGCGGTTGTGCCGTTCTATCCAGTGAAATAAATCGCGGTAATCCTCGTGGATCATGTCATTTTTTAAGTAGCCGACTTGACCGGCTAAAATGACGTGTTCGTGAACTTCGTTGTCGCCAGTATTGGGTACGGATTCAGTGCCGAGATTTTCGTAACGTCCTTTTTGATGCTTGAACAAACGCAAATTCCAGTCGGGATATCTGCCGCCGTAACGCAGCCACTGGCCTAAAAAGAATACTTTGCGGTTTAGGTAGTAGCCGTCAAAATTGGGATCTTCGATCGCCTGTGCGATTTCGTCCCAAAGTTCCGGCGGAATGCGCTCGTCGCAATCGACAATTAATACCCATTCGTTGCGAAAAGGCAGATTGTCCAATGACCAATTTTTCTTTTTCGGCCAGCGGTTGTCGAAGTAGAATTGCACTACTTTTGCGCCGGTGCTGATGGCAATTTCTACCGTGCGATCGCTGCTTTGGGAATCAACCATGAAAACTTCATCCGCCCTAGCAATGCTGGCCAGACACGCTGGTAGATTAAGTTCTTCGTCTTTTGCCGGAATGAGAACGGAAACCGGAATCTTGGATGAACTAGATGTCATAATCGAGTGCTTGAACCTGAATGCGGTCGAGTTTTTGTAGATGAAGTGCGATCGGCACAGCCGCGCCGACGACTTGAGCAGCGAGGGATATTGCCTATAGCCTAATGCCTGCTGGTCGATTTCGGTGCAAAAATCAGGCCGCGGATGGCTGCGCTCAAATAACCGATTTGACCCCAGGCAAAAACGAAGTTTTCAAAGCGCAGCCCTGGATCTCTAATATATTTAAAAGACTTCCAGACACCCCTCAATATTCTTTCACCCCCCCGCCCAAGCTGAGCAATACCGTCTCGATCCGACAATTGTTCGCGATAACACTCGCTGACGCCTTGCCACCACCCGCGCTCTAGAAACCAAGCTTTGTTGAGCCTTTCTGCTGCGACATGGTGAAGCACTAGGGCCTCCGGTAGATAAACTACTTGCCAACCTAACTCTAAAGCTAATTCTGTGGTTCGCAACTCTTCATTTGACAGCAACTTTTTGCCGACTCTACCGAGTTTGACATCGAAGCCGCCAATTTGTTCGAGAAAAGCGCGCCGGATTGAGTAGTTTACTCCCCTGGGAGTCAAACCGGCAGCAGTGACGTACAGGCAAGTATCGCCTAAATCGTATGATCCCAAGTTCTGGGCTAATCCCGGTGACAGCCATTCGGGCGGGCTGACTCCAGAAGGCCACAGCAAATTGACTTTGCCTCCAGCTACGGCGAGTTTTTGATTGCTTTGATAAGCGCTGTGCAGCACCCTGAGCAAATTCGGCTCAGCAATAGCGTCGTCGTCGAGATAAGCTAATATTTCGCTGCGAGCTTGCTTAGCCCCGGTGTTCCGGGCTACTGACAGACCGATTTCGGGTTCCCAGACGTACTTGAGGCGCCGATCGCCCTGTCTTGCTTCTACCACCTCGCGGGTGCGCGAAGTCGCACTTTCGGGGCTTGCATAATCGCTAGAAGCGTTATCCACTACTACTACTTCAAAGTTGTCGGGAAAATCCTGTACCAGCAAGCTGTCGATCGCCCCACCTAAATAGGCGGCGCGATTGTGGGTGCAAATAATCGCTGATATCAGAGGACGATCTGGCATAAATAACAGCTTGGGAAATACGGGGGTTCTCGCTCGACTTACTCTGATATTGTCTCATCAATGCTATTATCGCTTAAAAAGCATTTGGTAGTTGGCAGTTTAAATGATAATTGGTAATTGGTAATTGGTAATTGGTAATTGTGTTTAATCATTTGTATCTGACTAATGACTGCTGACTAATAACTAATGACTAACTCAGAACCAACCACATCTAGACAATTAATCTTAGTAACTGGGCCTGCCCGAAGTGGCAAAAGTGAATGGGCCGAAACTCTGGCGGCGGGTTCGGGCAAACAAATAATCTATGTGGCTACCAGTCGCGTTGATGAAACGGATTTGGAGTGGCTGGGTCGCCTCGAACAGCACCGAAATCGCCGTCCAGTTGATTGGGCAACTCTAGAAGTGCCGATCGAACTATCGGCCGTTGTGCGGGCCAGCAAGCCCTCAGATTGCTTGTTGATTGATTCCCTGGGAACTTGGACGGCAAATCTTTTGGAACAAGAAGCGGGTGCTTGGGCTACTACGCAGCAAGATTTGCTAGCCTGTTTGAAGTCGGCGGCGGCTGATGTAATTTTGGTAGGGGAAGAAACCGGATGGGGCGTTGTGCCTGCTTATCCGGCGGGGCGGCTGTTTCGCGATCGCCTCGGCACTCTCGTGCGCCACATCGGGGCGATCGCCAATAATGTTTATCTCGCCACCGGAGGTTACGCCTTGGATCTCAGGGCTCTGGGTACCCCGCTGCCGCCCGTAGCGAAAAATTAACAGCCGGAGTCGCGATCGACAAGAGAGAAAACATATCGGTTTTCCGGTGGACAATTTTAACTGAAAATTAGGTATAATATTAACTAATATTGAAAACTCAAGAGTCACATGAATTAATCAAAAAACCTACTCTTTAGGGGGAACCGCCCAAGAATTTGACATGAGGAATAGCAAAGTTTTGAAATTATGTAAAAGCTAAAATGTCTCTTAAGAAAGAGTGCTAATTTCAAATTAAAAGTCTAAAATAATCAATTAGTTGAAGGGTTGACTAAAAGTTATGGCATCAGATCGTGAAGTAAGAAAATATATTGCTTACTGGTTTCAGTTAGGCAAAAAAGTATTAATTCGCAACGGTTCCGAAGCGCTGCTGCCCAGATCGGTAAATGCGGGCGATCGCTACAGCCAGGAATTTGAAGAGTGCTGGCAAAAAATCATCTCCCGCGACAGCGGAGACTGTTACCTCGAAGGCACAAACGAAACAATTGCCCAACTGCTGACACCAGCTTGGGAAATCAGTCCCTGCGCGCGCTGCGCTATGCCCGTAGTGTTCCAACAAACCGGAATGCCCCCGGAGTTCTGTCCCTGTAACGACTTACCGAACTGGCCCGATACCGAAATGCCCCAACCTCGATCGCCAGTCAGCAGCCAATCGCAACTGTCAGGCATTCGCGATCGACTCAGAAGATCCAGCGGCGAGTAAGTATATAAGAAGGAAGAAGGGTCTTATTCCTTAAATTGTTACAATATATTTACAATGCTTCACACTAGGTCTGATTTATGAATGTCAAGACAGTATCGCCAGCCTCCCCGCAAACTTATGTAAATTCAGGGACTCAGGCTGTACTCGGCAATCTCCAAGATGCAAATACAACTCCCCTGCAAGCAGTACCAGTATCACTAGAGACGGATGCCGTAACGGACGATCGGCTCAAATCAGCCAGAGACATAGCTTTCGAGTTAGCCGGAGATGCTGTTCGGTACGATCCCGTGGCGATCGCAGCCCTGTACCGAAATAGACCTCTACAAGTCTGGGGAAGGCTGTCGAGCGTTGTTTGGACATTTTTTAGCTTTGCCTTCAGTGTGTGGTTCGACGGCAAAACAGGTCGTACCGCCACCAACCAAAAGCGTCGCGCCGTCCGACTGCGAGAAATTCTGGCCCAACTCGGCCCAGCTTTCATCAAAATCGGACAAGCACTCTCAACACGGCCCGACTTAGTACCGCCAGTATATTTAGAAGAACTAACAACGCTGCAAGACCAACTGCCAGCATTTCCCAACGAAGTAGCATATCAATTCATCCAAGAAGAATTGGGCGCCCACCCCAAAGACATCTACGCAGAAATCAGCCCCGATCCGATCGCAGCAGCATCTCTCGGACAAGTCTACAAAGGCAAACTCAAAACCGGGGAAACAGTCGCAATCAAAGTCCAGCGACCGGGTTTAGCCGAAAACATCGGCTTAGATATCTACATCCTGCGGCGCGTTGCAGTTTGGGCACAAAACAACTTCAAAGTAATTCGCAGTGACCTCGCAAGCATTATGGACGAGTTGGGTGAGCGCATTTACGAAGAAATGGACTACACCCACGAAGGACAAAATGCCGAACGGTTTGCCAAACTATACGGCCACATCAAAGACATTTACGTTCCCAGCATCTACTGGGAATATACCCGCCGCCGCGTCTTAACAATGGAGTGGATCACCGGCATCAAACTTACGAATTTAGAAGCCGTTAAAGCTCAAGGAATTGACGCTCCTTACTTAATTGAAGTGGGGGTGCAGTGTTCTCTCAGACAGCTCCTAGAACACGGTTTCTTTCACGCTGACCCGCATCCCGGCAATCTTTTGGCAACTCCTGACGGTCAATTAGCTTATCTCGATTTCGGGATGATGAGCGAAGTTAAACCTTATCAGCGGTACGGCTTGTTGGAAGCTGTGGTGCATTTGGTGAACCGCGACTTTGAAGGTTTAGCAAAAGATTACGTGAAGTTGGAGTTTTTAACTCCCGACACCGATTTGACGCCAATTATTCCGGCTTTGGCGGGCGTATTTAACAATGCTTTGGGTGCTAGCGTTGCCGAACTCAATTTCAAAAGCATTACTGACGAGCTTTCGGCGGTAATGTACGAATATCCTTTCCGAGTTCCAGCTTACTACGCTTTGATTATTCGATCGCTCGTCACGTTAGAAGGCATTGCCATCAACGTTGACCCCGAATTCAAAGTGTTGAGCAAAGCTTATCCTTACGTTGCAAAACGGCTGTTGAGCGACCCCGCACCGGAATTGAGAGCATCCCTACAAGATTTGCTGTTCAAACAAGGCGAATTCCGCTGGAACCGCTTAGAAAACTTGCTCAACAATGCCCGCGAGAGCGAGGATTACGATGTCAGCAAAATCTTGAACCAAGCATTAGAATATTTATTTTCCGAAAGAGGAGATTTCATTCGCGATCGTATTGTCCTCGAATTAGTCAAAAGTCTCGACACGCTTTCCAGCAACGCCTTTGCTAACGCCAAAGCAGTAGTCGGCGAATGGTTTGGAGTTAAGGCAAATCAACCTGTGGTTTCACCAACTGAACAAAAAAACTTAGAACACATCAAGCGGATTTGGGATATTTTGCAATCAACTCCCGGTTTTGACACGATGAAAGTATTGCAGCTACTTCCGCAGTTGTTGGTGAAACCTGAAGTGCAGAACATGGGGCAGAAAGTAGTCGGCGGTTTAGCTCAAAGAGCAGTTGCTAGGGTAATTCGCGAGTTTTTGCTTTCCCAGGAACCGACAATGATTCCTGAGAATGGAAGCTATGCTAAAACTTCGCCTCAGTTGTCTTTACCTGCTGCGAAGTAGTTGGATGGGGAGTTTTTGACCGCAGATATTAGCAGATAAACACAGATGAACGCAGATGAAATTTCGTCTGCGTTCTTTTAATTAAGCTAATGCTGTAGCTGCTGGTAAAGGTTCAATTTCTTCGGGCTTGGCGTGACGGCGAGGGTCATCAAAATCCCAAGCAAATAGCCAATCGGGGTCAGCGTTACCGCACCCGATCGAATATATTTGGCTGTGTTTGAAATGCTTGAAAAACTCCTGACACTTTTCATCGGTCATTAGCGATTCTTCTAGCGGTAAGTCGTGAATTAGGGCGTATAAATCAAATTCGTTTCGATCTGGATTCCATTGATATCGCAATTCAGGAGTGTAACCAAGTTCTAGCAGTTTTGTCAATGCTTCATCAGGGTTTTTATAGTTGTCTAAGTGAACGCGGTTCAGGGAAACAACTACTTGTACGTGGTGATATTTTGCGGGTGTTAATCGATATTCGGTCATCGGTTTTTCCTTTTTTTCTCGTCACAGGTGTAGTAGGTTCTTCCGGTTGCATCGGGGTGTCTTGTTGCTTCGCGGTTTTGCTCTTCGCATCGCTTAGCAGCTTCTGCGTCACTCCGAGCATAAAAAGGTCTGTCCGGGTGTTCAGCGAGTTCGGCTTCCAAGTCTTCCCAAGATTTTTCTGGGTTGTCTGCGTCTCTCAACATTTGTCCCTCGCTTAATGTCTCCTCAGTCTTGAAGGTTTTGCCCCGCTTTAGTTTTAGGCTCTGGCGGGGTTTCTGCTGTCTCTAGCCATTGCTTCATCAGTAAACCGATGACTTCGCTCATTGGCTTTTCTTGAGCTGTGCAAGCTAGTTTGAATCGTAGCTTTAGCCTTTTATCTACGTAAACGCTTAGTTCAGCCATTTCAGGTGGAATTTTTTTAGCCATGTCTCTCATACGCGCATACCTGTATTCTCGCATCTGGCGAGGGGGCGGTTTACTACGTGGCGACCTGACTACGTATTGCGCGGTTGCGCGATATACGTTATGATACCTACATAGCCAAAAAACAGCAACCCCACCGCATTAAGAAATGTTGTTGCCGGAAACGCCGAACCAGGTATCGCTACCAGATTCTTCCAGCAAGATGTCCCTGCCTGCTTCGTCGTTATCCTGTTCACAAAAGTGCAGACAGCTAGCTCATAAAATCTTTATGTTGACTAAAACTTCAACAATAGATAAAATTTCTACAGTAGATGTTTTTACTTGCTGCGTAAGCCTTATAGCTTTTTCAGATGCAGAATCAGAGTCGCTTTCTTCGATCGAAACGGCTACGCGCTGCCCTCTGGTATGCCGCCAACGGCAAGTGCCAGCATTGCAGATGCGATTTGCCTTCAGACTGGCACGCAGATCATATTGAGCGATGGGCAGAAACTCAGAGAACCAATGTCCACGAAATGCAGGCATTATGCCCCAAATGTCATTATCAAAAAACTGCTGAGGAGAACAGAAACATGACAGATGCAATCCAATTAGATATTTTTTCTTCGCAATCTCCCACAGAACCTATTAATTTAAGAAAGCATCAAGATGAATTTTATCAAATCTGTAAACGCATCAAGGCGGGAGAACAAATAAAAAAATTTTTATGATTGTTACGCCTGGAGGTGGTAAAAGTCTTATCCCAGTAATTGCTGCTGCAAACTTAATTCCAAATCCTAATTCGGGCAACAGCTTTCATGGAACCATAGCTGATGCAATTTGTTGGATTGTCGTAACTGCTCAATAACCGCTGGTTGGAGTATCTGAGCTAAGTAGTCCCAGAACGCGAGCCAATAAACTTATTTCTCT
>NZ_JAUBQM010000200.1:0-1275 GCF_036701245.1 Microcoleus sp. Pol14D4 | reverse complement strand
TTTTTGAGTAACAGCTTGCCTGAGATTCAAAGGTGGCTACTTTTAGCTGAACTCATTTTTTAGTCTAAACTACAGTTTTTCAAACAAGCCTAAATTATTCATTGCATTGCCCCGATTGTTCCAGGCTTCGTGATAATCTGGTTTGATTTCTAAGGCTTTGTCGTAGGAGGCTATCGCTTCTTGAAATTTCCCTGAATTACCCAGTGTAACGCCCTGATTGTAACAGGCTTCGGGATCTTGTTTCATTTCTAAAGCTTCGTCGAAAAAGGCGGTTGCTTTTTCAAACAAGCCTAAGCCTAAATTGTACAGTTCATTCCAATCCATAATGGCTCACCTCATGGCTCAAATTGTGCAAGACTATCTTGAAATTGCTTAATTCCTTTAATCAGCCGAGGAAATTTTTAATGATTTTAAAGTATTTTTGGCAATTTCAATGTTGCTTCAGACTAACACAACCGAACTAAGCTGACAATATCTGAGTCGCCGTCAGCACTAATTCTGGAAAAGTCGGCGAAACAATTTGTTCATTATCTCTAAACTGAGTGCGGTGATATTTGCCTTCAGCATTTAGAGAAAACACAAATACCGTCGGAATTTTAGGGTTGCCCAAATACTCTCTTTTTCCAATTGCTAAATAATCAATAATCCAGTATTCAGCAATGCCCAAGCGTTCATATTCATCTAGCTTATCAACATAATCATCTTCCCAATTAGTTGATACTACCTCGACAGCTACCTGAATCGGCGATTCCAGTGCGGCATAAGCTTTGCGTTCACCACGCCACAAAGTGCGATCGATAACACTGACATCAGGAACTCGTCCTTGTTCTGTACCTTCTTTTGTGGTAGTTTTAATCGTGATACCTCGTTTTACTACATAGTTGAGTTTCAGGCGATCGATATCTTGATAAAACTGTCTGTCTGTAAATTCAGCCACGTCATCGTCATTTCTGGTAATTGCTATTTTGACAATCTCTCAGTTCACCAATTCTTAAAGACTATCTTCCGGGCAAATTGCAATAAATTCGTTAAAAATTAAATTAGTGTTTTGCGGTGCAATCATGTTATTTAATTTGATCCCAACTTGACACTAAATTACTAAATAATTAATAATTATTAGGGTGCGCCGAACAACCCCTTACTGATAATTCGTTGGTGGGGGGCGGGTTTTTGAGATTGTCGGTTTTAGGCAATTTTTGTTTGTAAAACCCGCCCCTTGTATCTTAAAAGAGTGAGCTAGCCGATCGCCACGTCATTGATTCGATCATACCGACA
>NZ_JAUBQM010000039.1:0-59573 GCF_036701245.1 Microcoleus sp. Pol14D4 | reverse complement strand
GCTTAACTGCTTATCAAGCTATTCAAAAAGCCCTCTCTCTTCATGGCTCCCTTTTTTCCCCTAGTTGAGCAATTACTTAATTTCTTCAATTTCCAACTGGCAAATGTCCTGTCTGGGGGCTGGCTTGGAATTATTCCATCTTAACCCGAGCAGATGGCTGGTATAGGAGATTTGCTGGCGATCGATTCTGAGGCGCTTTTCCCTAAATAGTGCAAATATCAACTTTAGTCCTGCCATACATAACAAACTTCCTGATATTATTATAAAAAATTGGGGATTTATCTTTAACGCATCGCTCAACATATCCCTTGCTATAAATGAGACAAGACTCGCAGATACCACAGCCGAAAGCGTGGCAATTAAACCAAAACCGATGCCTGGTGGCGGAATTACAATTTCTATAAACTCCGAATTTTTTGTAAGTTTAATATCGCTGCCTTGTGGCTGCAGCACCACCATAGGACTTTTGTTGATAAGGTGGGGATTTTTAAGCCCTCGCCATGCTTGCCTAGCCGAAGATAACCGTTTGGACAAACTTGGTTCTGTCATCCACTCCAGCCAATCTATTAAATTAGGATTGACCTGCGGTACCCGATCGGCAAATTGAATTTTCAAATCCTGCTGCGACAGTTCGGTGGGATGCATACCCGTTACCAAATAAATTAAAGTTGCACCTAAACCGTAGAGGTCAGAAGCCGGAACCGAGCGCCCGCCAAATTGTTCGGGTGCCATATACCCGTAAGTTCCCACTACAGTAATTGTGCCGCCAAATTTTGCAGCTTGGTTCTGCACCGAACCGAAATCAACTAAATAAACTTGTCCAACCGAGTTACCTGATCTGCTATGCAGTAAAATATTGCTAGGTTTAATATCGCGGTGAATAACAGGCGGATTTTGCTCGTGCAAATAATTCAAAATTGCTAACAGCGATTTAGCTAATTCTTTCACCTCGCTTTCGCTAAAAGTACGCCCCGATCGCAAATGCTCTTGCAAAGTTTTTCCCTCTACATAAGTCTGTACCAGGGCAAAGCTTTTACTATTTAGTTCGTCAATTTCCAGGTAGTCGAGGTAGCGCGGAATTGCTGGGTGAGAAAGTGCTTTTAAAGTTTCCGCTTCCCGTTCAAATAGCTTGAGGTCTTGCCATTCAAAATCGCTGCCGAGGAATAGCTGTTTGATAACAACTAATTCGTGAGTTTGTAAGTCACGAGCTAGCAGCGTTTGGCGACCAGTTTGTTTTCCTAGTTGCCGCTGCACTTCGTAGCGTTCTGCTAATATTTTGCTAGTCATATTTTTTTACATGAATTTGAGTGTGAGGGGAGCGTCGGGGTTCAGAAACCGGGTTGTTTAGCGAGTCTGGCGGTTGTAATGCGTCTTTTCGTAAAAACCCGGTTTATTTGCTCGGAGTGAGTCCAGAACTGTAAATTTTAGATTACAGTCCACTTTCTTTTTGATACCACCGGGCAATAGACTTGCTACTTGCCCCCATTGACAGTCCTGCAATTAGCGACGGTGCTAGCACGAAAATAATCTCAAAACTCAAATCGTTTAGCTTATTCCAATCCATTATCCGAAAGTAGACGATGCTTATCGAGGTACAGAGTACAATACTAATTGCAGTTAAAACCTGTCGGTGAAGTTTGGGATTAGTTAGGGGAAAAAACCACAAGCGCGTCACAATTCCTACGATTATTCCGTTCCCCAACCCCAGCAGCAAGCCGAGAAAAAGACCGATAAATCCTCCTAAAATTGTCGCCACTACCGGAAAAATAAAGGTTCCGTAAATTGCTGCACAAGATCCTACGCCTAGAGTTCCCATCCAAGTGCTGCGCCCGATCGCATTCTTGAACAACCTAGAGGTATCTAGCGTTTTTCCCAGTCTCAATGTCTGGGAATATTTATTTATTTCCTGTGGTTTTTCTAGAACTTCTTTTGCTATTTGGACTGAGGCGGGACGGCATTCTAAAGTCGGATGCGTCATCCACTTCAGCCAATTGGTAAAACCGGGACTGAGTTTGGTCAATTGCTCGAACTCGATCTGCAAATCTTGCTGCGGCAAGTCGGCAGGATGCTGCTTGGTAATTAAGGCGATTAATGTTGCTCCCAAGCTGTACAAATCGGAAGCTGGAACTGCTCTCCCGCCAAATTGTTCGGGCGGCATATAGCCATAAGTTCCGACAACTGTGACTGTTTTTCCCTGTTGCGTGGCTAGGGTTTGAACTGCACCGAAATCTACGAGGTAGACTTCCCCGACGCTGTTACCCGATCGATTCTTGAGTAAAATATTGCTGGGTTTAATGTCGCGGTGAATCACCGGGGGCTGTCGCTGGTGCAGGTATGCGAGGATGTCTAATAATGCTGTGGCTAATTGTTTGACTTCGCTTTCGCTGAAAGTGCGGCCGTCTGAGAGATATTCTTGTAGGGATTTGGCTTCGATGTAACTCTGAACTAGGGCGAATCCTTTGCGGTTGGGGGTGTCGATTTCAAAGGAGTCGAGATATCGGGGAATTGCCGGATGGGATAAAGATTTTAAGGTTTCGACTTCTCGCTCAAAAAGTTTTAAGTCTTCCCAGTTAAAGTCGCTGCTGAATGAGAGGAGTTTGACTACTACTTGCTGTTGGGTTTTTAAGTCGCGGGCGAGTAATGTTTGCCGTCCTGCTTGCTTGCCGAGCCGCCGATCGCACTGATAGCGATCGGCTAATATTTCTTTTGACAAATCGCCGATGTTTTCTCCGCTCATGTTCTTTTGCCCTAGAACCGATTAAACCTAGTGTAGTTGACAAAAGTGCAATAATCGGAAATGT
This sequence comes from Microcoleus sp. Pol14D4, assembly GCF_036701245.1. Classification (NCBI taxonomy): domain Bacteria; kingdom Bacillati; phylum Cyanobacteriota; class Cyanophyceae; order Oscillatoriales; family Microcoleaceae; genus Microcoleus; species Microcoleus sp. Pol14D4. The sequence continues at coordinate 56,772 of NZ_JAUBQM010000039.1, read as the reverse complement.
TCGGGCTACAGCAAAAAAAATTTTATGTCAAAGAGCAACTGCCTTTAAGAGCCAGCGTTCTCGCACAATAAAGACGCCCCTGAGTTAGGCTTGAATTTAATTTTGGATTTGCTTGTAAATTGACTGCAATACGTCGAGCAGGCTCAAGACTTGCTGCCATTCGGGGGCATCCGGGTTGTAGCTTTTGGCGCGCTGAGTTTTCAAACTGTGGTGCAATAGGGAAAGCAGCGCGTCTGGAGACTGTAAGGAATTTTCATCTTCATCTGCTGGGATTTCGGCTGCATTTTCTTCGATGTCTTCTTTAATTTTTTGTGCTCGATCGGCGAGGGCTAAAGCTCTGCCTGCAAGGTTTTCCGGCATTTTGGGCTGTGAGGACAAAGACGCGCTGGTTAGTTCTACCAATAGTTGGGAGACTCGATCGACCCATTCGCGATCGTTTACTGAAAAGGAACCTGATTTGAACACTTGCCCGTCAGGTCTTTGTTGAATGCTTTGTACCTTCTGGATCAGAGGGATGGCCTTAACAGTGATATTTTCCGGGATTCTGGGGATATCTGACAGGGAGCTCCGAGCAATCTCCAGCAATAGTTGGTAAACATGATCTACCCACTCAACATCTCCCGATTGCGAATTCCAATTATTCATAACTGACGCTAGTGGTTTTCTATATCTAAGACTAGAACATTGACTATCTGCGAAGGAAGCTCTTTTTAGGAGCCGCTAACGCTATTAAGACTTACGCGGGCGGGGTGAGAAACCCGGTTTTCGATCGGATGTTTCGTCGCCTTTCTCCAAGATTTTTCTCAGAAATCGGCTAACGCTGCCGCAAGTCCTAACTATTTTTAAGCGCTTCAAATACTAGAAGTGCTAAGTTTATTGCGGTAGGTAGTGCGAACGAAACAGGTAGGGCGAAACGCAGGCATCTGGCTTGCGAGTTCAAATCCGGTTATCTAACCATAGTACCTGTTGGAGCTTCTTTACAATTAACCTCAATAGGATATTAAGGTTAATGGGTGGTCGGATGGGAGGCGCACCCCGATCGCGATCGCCCCCGCCCCCCCGGAACCCTGGCGCCACCGCCAGCATTTGCTGTGGGCCACTGTTATTTTTCTGTGAGATTCCAGACCCCATCCCAGTTGAGTACGTCTGAAAAACGATGCTGAAATAACATACAGCGATCGACGTGCAATTTAGCTGCCTTGTTTTTCGGGTCAACTTCCAAAACGGCGTTAAATTCGCGTTCGGCGTCTGTAAAAGCTTGCTTGGCTTTTGGTTCTAAGGCTTTCTTAAACTCGCTCAGCACTTTTTTAACTTGATCGAGTCCCAGATTTTCAAATTCCTCATCTAACATTTCTGCAACTGTCTCGCAGGCCCGACTTTTAATTTTTGCCTGCAATAGCCGCCTGATCTCTGCGGCTTTCAGCTTCTTGATTTTGGGATTTGACGGTTCTAAGATGTCTGCTTCCAAGAGCTTTTTGACTTCGCCTTCTTGCAAGTATTTAATATCGTCTGCTGATAGCGGCTTGATTTTTGCTTGCAGCAGCATTTTGGCTTCCTCTTCCGAGAGGTTTTTGATGCCTTCCAATCTGAGCATTTGGATTTCTGACTGTAGCAGCACAATGAGTTGGTCTGCTTCGGACAGGTTTTTTGGGTCGTATTCTGACAGCTTTTTAAGTTGAGATAACAGGTTCTTGAGTTCGTCTTCCAACTGTTGCTCTAAATTGTAGGAGAGCTTCTTAATCTCTGCCTCCGGCATTTCGGCGACATTATCTAAGATGTTTTTCACCTCACTTTCTGATAGTCTTTGGCTGACTGGAGTTTTGTAATGTTCGCGCCCCTTGGTGTAATGTTCTATAATTTTTTGCTGTTTTTCGGTTAGTGACTTGCCCACTGGCGAGTATCCCTCGCGGATGCCGACGAGTTCGTAAACGATTACTGGTTCGCTTTTGCCTTTGACGGTAATAAAGTCTAGTTCTCGCACGTAGAGCCGATCGGCATAATCTCTGTAAGTATTGTCGCTGACGATCAAGTCGGTGCCGTACTGTTTGCTGGCGCCTTCTAAGCGAGAGGCGAGGTTTACACCGTCTCCGATCGAAGTCAATTCCATGCGTTTGCTGCTGCCGATGTTGCCGCTGACAACTTCATCGGAATGCACGCCCATACCGATGCCGATCGGCAGTTCGCCATTGGCCACGCGATCTTGATTGAACTCTGCCAGTTTTTCCCGCATTTTCACTGCCGTTTGCATCGCGCACCAAGCATGATCCTCTAGGGGCGCTGGAGAGCCGAAAACTGCCATCAGAGCGTCGCCGATGTATTTGTCGAGAGTGCCTCCGTACTCGAATACGACATCTACCATCACTTCAAAATATTTGTTGAGCATCACTACCACTTCTTCGGGATGCAATTTTTCCGTAAGTGTGGTATAGCTCCGAATGTCTGAGAACAGCACCGAAACGTTTTTGCGCTTACCGCCCAATCCGTGATCCCCTGAAGCTAACAGCGCTTCGGCTACTTCTGGCGTCATGTAACGGTACATCAAGTTCTTGACTTGCTTGGCCTCGCTAATATCTTCCATGACGACTAACGCGCCGTTGACCTTGCTGGGGTCGGTAGCGTCGGTCATTGAATTAATCGAGAGATTGATACTCTGCGGTTCTCCTAGGCAGGATAGCAAAACTTGATCCGGGTAATACTGCTGGCGATCCTTATCGTCTTCTGGAGACAAAGACGCATCAAACCATTTGGCAAAATCGCCTTTTTCTAACTTAATTAACTCGCGCAAAGATTGACCTTCGGCTAATTCGGTATCGCTGTCACCCAGTAATAATTTTTTGGCACTAGGATTGGTCGCTACTATATTGCCTTTTTTATCTGTAGAAATCACGCCATTAGTCAGGGCGTGCAGCATATCTTTTTGTCTTTGTTCTTGCTGTTTGACTTCAGCAAACAGTTTGGCGTTTTGTAGGGCGACTCCTGCTTGGATGTTAAACACCTTCATAAATTCCATGTCGTTGCGATTGAAACTCGCTTTCCACTGATCGGGGGCGTGCGGCCAATCTTCCCGGTTGTAGGGGGGGTATTCTCCTTGTTGTCGTTTTTTATTAACTAATTGGGTGACGCCAATCAATTTTTGGTCTGAGTTAAACACTGGCATACAAAGCATACTGCAAGTGCGGTAGCCGGTTTGTTTGTCTATTTTTTTTGCATTTTCGGCCCGGGGGTCGTCGTATACATCAAAGGGAATCAACAGCGGTTCGCCGGATTGGGCGACGATGCCTGCAAAACCTGCTGTTCTGGGCATCCGAATTTCTTGAAGTTGACCTGTTGTAATCAGGATTTTCGTCCAGAGTTCGTCTTTATCTTCATCGATAAGCCACAGGGTGCTGCGATCGGCGTTCATCAGTTCTTGGGCCTGATCCATCACGCTTTTTAGGGTATCTTCTAAGTCTAGACTGCTCTTAGAAAGGGCGGTGACGGCATTGATCAGCGCCGTGGCGGCCCGTTGTTTTTGACTTGCTGCGTAGAATGATTTAGAAGATTCTAGAATTAGGCGAATCGACGGGGCAAATTCTCGAAAAACTTGTTCGTCTTCTTGAGTAAATCCTGCCTTGTCAATCTGTTCCTCTAAAATACCGTAATGTTCGTGGTTGGGCTTGAGTTTATTAATCAGTTGAACGACTGCTACTAACTCTCCTGTTTCTTCGTTGATCAGGGGCATCGCCAGCATTGTATAAGTGCGATACCCTGTTTCTTTGTCAGTTTTTTTTGCGTTAGTCGAGCGGGGGTCGTTATAAAAATCATAAGGAATGTTCACCACTTTTTTTTCCGTGGCTACTTCTCCCGCAATGCCCACATGGGCGGGAAATCGGAGCTCTAGACTTTTGCCATTTTCGTCTTTAGCGACGATCGCCCAGAGTTCATTCTTTTCTTCGTCTAATAAAAATATCGTGCTGCGAGCAGCATTCAGCAATTCCCCTGTTTTGAGGGTAATCGACTGCAACATTTCATTAAGGATGGCATCGAATCCCTGGCGGTCAAGGATATTGTCGAGCATTCCCAGGGTTTGATTGACAACCTTAAGTTTCTCTTCTACTTCCTTAACTACTACTGTGAAACTTTGCTTATTTAGGGGTGCCAGAACACTGGCGAAGCTTGGTTGGCTTTTGGCAAGTTGACTACTGTTAGAGGAATAGTGAGAAGGCTGTTCGTGATAAATTTTACCTACAACAGCGCCCTCTCTCTCGTTTTCCACTTCTGACACATTGGGAGATGCAGATTTCATAGACCTTTACAGAATCTTAAGCGTAAGGGTTTGTCTCTAAGCTAGGATAGCGGGGAAGTTCATTAGTTAGTCACTTGTCGCACAAAACTCAAGTATGTGTGAAAGTATTTCCCAGTTTACAGAACTCCGGCGACAGGGGAAGGTAAATTCAGTTTGCATGGCTTGCTGGTGAACTGTGGGTGCGACGATAACGCTGCTGTAGTGTTGGTGCACTCTTTTTAGAGAATGCGAATCTTGTTTAAATGGTTTATTAACTGATTTTGACATTGTGCGTGCCTGGTTTAAGTAGGTTCTACCGATCTAAGATCCGATCGCCCGCAGGAACAGGAATGCGTACTGGCGGGAGGACTGCTGAAAGAGGGGTGGCCTTGTGGGACTAGCTGCAATTGTGACACTACCAGTTGCTAGTGATGTGTGCCCTTCTCTACACAATTGTGGTTTTTAACTCGAATTTCTCTCTATTTTGCTGCTCTTAGCTTTCATCCCACTAAATTAACGGGGTTTTCAGCTTTTTTTGTAAAATTTGCGGTGGATATTTTTAGTGTAACCTCCGACTCTGAAAAAACTCCGCCTTTTAACCCCCCGATCGGCTTGAGGGTGCAATCAGGGTTGGGCTGACTGAGTTTGGCGCAATCCGGCTGCTTCGACAAGCAGGGATTCGGCGAAGGCGATTGCTTCTGTTGCTGAGCGGCCACTGGCGAGTTGGGCGAGTTCTTCCCGCCGCTGCTCGCTGTTGAGGGCGGCAACTCTGACTACTGTACGTTCGATTGGTTCGGAGTTGGCTGCGGGTTCCTCGATACTTGGTTCTGCTTCGATCGTCTGTTTGTTGACGCGAAAATGAAAATCAGCCATGGCGGCGATCAGCGGCTGGTGGGTGACGCAGAGAACTTGGTGTTTGTCCGAGAGTTGGTAGAGTTTTTTGGCGATCGCCCCGGCAACTCTCCCGGAGACTCCGGCGTCGATTTCGTCAAAAATCAGCGTACCGGCACTTTCTATTTGGGAAAAACAGGCTTTGATGGCAAGTAGAAAGCGGCTCATTTCTCCCCCGGAGGCGATCGCGCCTAGGGGTTGCAGAGGTTCGCCCGGATTGGGGCTGAAACAAAAGGCGATTTGGTCGGCACCGCTAGCGGTTGGGGTAGAAGGCGAGATCTCGACTTGAAATTGCACTTTTTCCATTGCTAACGGCTTAAGTTCTCCTACCAGGTGCGTTTCTAGTTTGAGGGCTGCTTCGCGCCGCAGGGTGGTGAGGTGGCTGCAAGCGTCTTTTAATTGCTCTAAAGCGGTCTGATATGCGAGTTCTAAGGCTTCCATTGACTCGCCTCCTTCTAAAAGTTCATTTAGTTCGTTTTGAATGCTTTGGTAGTAGGCGATCGCTTCTTTGAGCGGCCCGTATTTGCGGCAAATTTGTTTGAGTTCCCGAATCCGATCTTCTACTTCTTCGAGTCTTTCGGGATCTGCTTCTAATTGTTCGCCGTAGCTGCTAATTTGCCTGCTGGCTTCTGTGGCTTGAGCTAAAGCATCGCTGACCATTTCTAGGATTGGCTGCAACTGCACATCGTAAACCGCCATGTCGCTTAAAATTACTTCGGCTTTGCTCAACAAGTCGGCGGCTGATGGGCTGTCGCCGTCGTTTTGGTACAGGGCTTGGTGGACTTGGTAACTCTGCTGCTGCAATTCGACGACGTGGCCCAGCCGGATTGATTCGTGTTCTAGCTGTTCGAGTTCGTCGGCGTCTTCGATATGGGCTTCGCCGAGTTCTCGGACTTGGTATTCTAACAAATCAAGTCTTTGCAGTCGCTGCTGTTCCGACTGACGCCTGCGTTTGAGGGCTGTCTTGGCGTTGTTGGCGGCCAGCCACGCGGAGGCGACGATCGATCGCGCTTCAGTGAGCTTTTTGCCGCCGTATAAATCGAGCCATTCTCGCTGGAGGGTTTCTTGTCCGAGGTGGACGGTTTGGCCTTGGGCGGTAATTTCCACAAGCCGATCGCGCAGTTGATCCATTAACTGGCGGTTGACGAGAATTCCGTTCAGGCGGGATCTGGTGCGTAGAGCACCGCTCGATGCGTTAATTTCCCGGCTGCAAACGGCTAAATTTCCGTCTATGGGTTCGATTTCTTGCTCGCCCAGCCACAAAGCTGCGGCTTTGTCCAATTCAAAGGTAGCTTCCAATATTGCTCGCGCTGCTCCGGTGCGAATCGATCGGCGATCGACCTTGCCGCCCAAAACTGCATCGATCGCATCTAGGATAATCGATTTACCAGCGCCGGTTTCCCCTGTAAATACGTTCAAAGTCGGGCCAAATTCTAGATCCAGGCAGTCAATTAAGGCAAAGTTTTCTATTCGGAGGTATAGCAACATGAGGAATGGGGAATTGTTAATTGTTAATTGTTAATTGGTAATTGCTAATTGCTAATTGCTAATTGCTAATTGGAGGGAGAGCCGGGAAAATTATTGATACCCAATAACAACTGTCAACTGTCAACTGTCAACTGTCAACTGTCAACTGTCAACTGACTTCTGCTATAGTTTCAACCACCCAAACAAATCTCCTACCGTCAGCCGCAATTCTGCTGCCCAATCTGGAACTGGCAACAATTCTTCGGGTTTGGCTAAAAGTTCCGGTTGCTTTCCAGGGGGATAAATTAAGATTGAGCGCACCATCGGATCGATCAGCCAACCCATTTTAGTGCCGTTTTTCAGACAGTGTAAAATATTCCCAGTTACTTTAGTTTGACTCTGGCCAGGAGACAGAATTTCAATAGTCCAATCAGGGTAAGTTTCAAATACATTAGCAATATCCCCATTTTTATCAACTGGTATTCTTTCCCAAGTAAATACTGTGACATCTGGCACGATCGATCTACCGTCAAAAGTACAGCGCAATTCAGGAAATGCTAGGGCAATCTTTTTCGGTTCCACTATCTCGTTAATTTTTGTGACTAGCTTTCCCTGTAACTTGCTATGTTTTCCTTGTGGCATAGGCTTTTGGATAATTTGACCGTTGATATATTCGCTAGCTGGTTCTGTTTCTGGCAGTTTTAGAAACTCTGACAAAGTTAGTATTTTTGTTTGTATTTGTACCATTTTTTACTCCTTTTATTCCATAAAACCTAAGTGTTTCCTAGCAGCAATAGTTACCATTCTGCCCCGACTTGTCCGCTGCAAAAATCCGATTTGCATTAAGTATGGTTCGTATACGTCCTCAATGGTTTGAGTGTCTTCTCCTGTGGAAGCTGCGAGGGTTTCTAAGCCCACGGGGCCGCCGTTAAAGTTCTCAATCATTGCTGTCAAAATTCGCCGATCAGTCCAATCCAAACCTAGCGGATCGACGTTGAATAATTCCAGGGCGAGTGAGGCTACTTCGGCATCAATTGGCTTTAAATTTTTGACTTCGCTGTAGTCTCTAACTCGTCGCAGCAAGCGGTTAGCTATCCGGGGGGTTCCGCGAGCTCTGCGGGCAATTTCTGTGGCTCCTTCTGGGGTGATTTGAGTGTCGAGAACTTGGGCGCTTCTTTGGACAATTAGACTAAGTTCGTCTATTTCGTAGTAGCGCAATCTTTGGATCAAGCCGAAGCGATCGCGCAATGGAGATGTGAGGGAGCCGACTTTTGTGGTTGCTCCTACTAAGGTAAATGGTTTGAGGGGAATACTGCGGATTTTGGCGCTTTTGCCTTGACCGATCGTAATATCTAACCGACAGTCTTCCATCGCCGGATAGAGGATTTCTTCTGTAACTTTAGATAAACGGTGAATTTCGTCGATAAACAGCACGTCGCCTGCTTTGAGGTTGATCAGCAATCCGACAATATCTCGCGGTTTTTCTAACGCTGGGGCGGTGGTGATTTTGCATTCAACTTCCATTTCTGCTGCTAGAATTAGCGACATTGTGGTTTTTCCCAACCCTGGAGGCCCGTAGAGTAACAGGTGATCCATAGGTTCGCCGCGAGATTTGGCGGCTGCAATTGCGATCGCCAAAACTTCTCTCAAGTCTTTTTGCCCGATGTATTCAGCTAACCGCTGGGGTCGGATTTTGTCGTCTTGTTTGCTGTTGATTTCGTCGGGTAACTCTTGCGCTTCTACCAGAGATTCCGGCTGGGGTTTGACGGCTTTTTTTCGGGGAACCCTAGCTGGGGCAATGTCTTCGGGTAAATTTGGGTCTGGGGGCTGTTGTTTGGAGGAGATAATAGCCATATTTATTTGCGATCGGGCAGCGGGAAGTGTTTACAATTGTTAGCAGAATCTTGACAATTATTGAGTTCGTTATGAGTATTCCATCTTCTTTATTAGCATCGGAAAGCATAACTTTTGAGGGGGCGATCGAGCTGACTCAATCTTTACTGTCGTTCATGGAGGCCGATCGACTTTTACAAGCCGACATCGAGCAAGCTGTGGCTTCTCTGGTGAAAACACAGAACGGTGCTAGGGGGTTTTTTGTCACCTATCTAACGGACGACCGACAGGAGGCAGATCGCCCGTCACCCGGAGTAGTTGAGGCGCTGCGATCGGCTCCTGAGATCGTAGCAGAACTGCTGGTGAAAAATTTGGCGATGTCGGCGGCAATGGTCGTGCATCATTCGCGCCAGCAAAAGGAGGAAATGGCGGCCGATTCTGCTAGAGTGCAGGAGCGATCGCGCAATTTAATTCAAATCCTGCAAATGCCAGCCTGTCAAACTATAGCGTCGCAAATGCTAGAAAGTTTGCACAGTGCCAACGGCGAGTACGAAGAATTTTTCCGGCGGTGGGGCTACGACGACGAGCAAAAACTAGCGATCGGTTCGGCAGTGCGATCGGCGATCGGCTAAAATAACCTCCGAAGGAAGGGGAAAGAAGAAAGAAGGAAGGGCGTTGCTTAATCAGGGTATGAAAAAAATAACTTTAAAATCCAAAAGCTTTGTGGATACTGGTTTCTATGAGGGGCGTATTTAACGTTTCATACCGTAAATCAGCAACGCCCGATGACTTTCAAGCTGCACGCTTCGGCAATGGGACAGGCGGTGGAGCGCATTCAGAACCATTACACTGCTAGCCGCGCCACAATACGCACGACGCTTTGGGGTTTCAATGTGAGCGCTAAGCGGTTGAAAATCCTGTTGGCTCTTGCTCTGGCGAGCGTAGCTGTGGTTTTTATCAGAAACACCATTGACAGAGTGTAATGTACCTGCAATCATTGCTGGCTGTCCCCTTTGTCAGATTTCCTTGCTTCTCGGCGCTTGCAAGTAAATAGATTCCTAGCTCCTAGTTGTAGAGCCAATAATTTAGTCCTCACAAATAAACCTATATTCTTCCCTAGTGAGAAAATGCTCATCTAAAAAATTCTTCATTTTACGTTTGCCCTCTGCAATATTTTGAGAGCAAATCGCTACGGAAGCATAGGGAACTTCATATTTTTCTTCATCGGGTATTTTTTCCTCTAAAATGCTGATAAAGAAATTTGAGTCTGCTGACAACTCTTTCAGCTTTGCTTCATCTATTACATCCTTATGTAAGGATCTATAAGAAAGAAAGCCATTGTAGCAGATTCGTGGTAAACTACTGTGATTCACAAACGGTTTTATCCGGCAAGCAATGAGGTAGGAATACAAAATTAGGTTGACATCCCGTATATTAAATTGCCATTTAGATACATAAAAACCACCCATCCTCGCATTAATTTCTAAAATTTTCACTCCCAGTGGTGTGTAAATTACGTCAACACAAAAAACACCATTTTTTAAGCCAATATCGTGGCAAGCTTTCCAGGCTGAATGAATCAGATTTTCTTGTTTTTCTCCGTCCAGCAAACTCGGCATAATTTCCGTCATTTCATTACAGAGAGTAGGCACAGTAGGCCCATTATCAGTGACATAACCAGCTACCAACTCACCATCAAACATGATTATGTCAACATCATGTTCAGACCCTTGCAAGTAAGGCGTGACAAATATTCGATAGTTAAAACCTAATCCAGCACCATACTGTGTGGCGGTTTGAATATAGTTTTTATAGTTTTCAAACTTAGCTAATAATTCTTCTTCTGTTTGAATTACCTCTACACCAAAGGAAGCACTTCCAGTATCCAACTTAATTACTAAAGGATAATAAGGGTGCGGAATTTTATAGACATCTGCAACATCCTTTAAATTGAAAACTTCAACACCATTGGAGAATCCTCTAGCTTCATGACTGGGTTCAACCGCTAAGATTTTTTTATGAGTTAGAAACTTACTTTTAGCAATGCTTGCCGATTCATAGCTGTTGGTTGGTTTTCCTAAAAAAGTAGCGACTAAAGAGGACAAAGGTACATTATCTTCCCAAAACGTAACTACTCCATCTATAGGTGTGTGATGCTTATGAACAAATTCCACAATAGCTAAAGCATTTTCAATGTCTTTGGTATGGTCGTCAATGTTAATATTGAAAAATTGCCTGCTGTAGCTGACAGCGAAATGTTGAGGATCGCTATCGACCAAAATGATATTGATACCTACTTGATTGGCAAATTCAAAAATGTTTAGCTTTGAGTAGCCTCCACCTCCTATCATCAATATATTCTTGCCTTTTAGCATATATTGATAGGAGCGGTACAACATCGTTTCCACCCATTTATCGAGGATGTCAGCCCTGTTGGGGGAATGTTGCATTTCGTATAGCTGCAAGGTGCTAATACAATCGCGCTCGTTGACTTCAATCAGAATTGGCTCTATTTGTCCCTTGTGATTCTTCAAAACAACATCTAAACCAATAAAATCAGTTTGTTTGTTTTGGGGGACATGGGTTAAATATTGCGTTTCGTAGCCAATAATAGACTCTAGTACCGCTTGACCTAATTGGTTAATTTTTTCAACAAGCTGATTCTTCTCTTCGTTTGTCAACTGGAGCAAGTTACACAGATAGTCGATTGAAAAACTTTCAGAAGTATCTCCATTGATTGGTTGGTTAACGTAGCCTAGATTACAGATAATGCCGGAAGTCTCGACAACGTTATTAGGGCGACGGGTTACAAATACCCTCAGCCTCGAACCCAGCTTACTATTCTCAGTAATACTTAACTCGATAAATTCCTCCACAAGCAGACAATCATTGTCCTGGAGTGGATCCATACATTTCTTAAATTTTTCAACAGCCCTATCCAGATTATCTTTTGACTCAATAGTGCATACTCGGCTTCCCGTCCACCTTACTCTAGAAGGCTTAATCACAAATTGAGAAGCCGGAAATGCCGTCAGATATTCTCGGATTTCATCACTAGAAAGATTTTTAGATAGGGGAATTAATTGAACTTTTGGAGTGACGGGATGATGGCTATATTTTTCCAAAGAAAAGCCAAAAGCCATCGTTTGGGGTACATTGACATTTCTTGCAGCAGCAAGTAAGCGAGTATGCAGTTTGTCATTGGTATATTCTTCCAGTTCTATACCACTTGACATCGGGCAGTCCGCCAGTCCTTCATAGAACTGAAATTTATTAGCCTTCTCTTGGTGGACTGGTTCATAAAAACTGAAAGCTGCTTCGGTACAAAAGTTGCATAAAAAAGTTATCCTCTGAGGAGTTTTGAATTTGGTGTGAAAACATTGACCCAATTCGTTCATCGTCATCCCTTCAAGGAGGTATAATACAGATTTATCACCCTCTTGAACAACTTTTACCCAAGTCGGTTCAGGCACGATAAAAGCACATTCCGGCAAAATTTTACTGGCGGCTAGCAGTAATGCAACCCTTTCATTTGCTAAAGCGAAGAAAACAATGCAGGGTTTATTTTCATCTGAATCTTGTTCTATATGAGATTCTTTGAGCGGCTTCAATTTATAACTTTGAAGAACTGAGTTAAGCGCATCAAACATATTTAGCTATGACTCTAAACTATTAGGGTACTCTGAAGCTTAGTAACAGGAACTTCCGCTGCTTTGAAGGTTGTGTGATTCATTTCCTTGCAGAGGGGGAGTAAATACGCATACAAGTCGCATGGTAGTCTTGGCTCTCAAATAATGTTTATCATGCTTATCGAGAGCATACATAGTGCCAGGTTGAATTGGATATAGAATCCCATCTGCCTCTACTTCTCCTTCTCCTTCGATACAATAGCAAGCTTCCATGTGATTTTTGTATTCTAGGAGTGATTCAGTGCCTGGGTTAATGATAGTATCTGTGAGTGAGAAGCCCATTCTATCTGTTTCTAGAAGAAACCTGCGACTTTGACCATTTCCCCAGGCAATGTCTCTTGCTGTATTAATAATTTCACTCAGCTTCCTTATAATCATCTCTTGTTTAACTCCGGTAGTATATTGACTTGCTAGTTTGCTAATGGAACACGAGTTATTGCGATCGCTCTGCTGACGCCTGAATCAAATCAGGCTTAGGTTTTCATCCTCCTTTCATGCGGGAAATGAGTGACTATGTAGTGGGTTGAAAGCAGAAGGATGAAAGAGGCGCTCGCTTGATGGACAAGTAGTGCGATAGCGAAGCGCTGCTGCAAGCAGATCGCGCTTCGGGGTTAAAATGGCTTTGATTCAAGATGGGTGGGTGATCGTGCTAGCTTAACTTCCTACCAGCGCATCACAAAGTTTATCCAGATCATCTTTATTTTCTTCTATCAGAGCTTCCCCTAGCTTTACCAACTTTTCAATGGTTTTGGGGTTAGTATCATCCATTGCAATATTTTCCCCCAACTCTTGCTGGTATCGCTCATAGCGATTTAAGCTTGGAATCTTAAGCCCAGAATATGAGTTATTTGATACCAGTTCTTGCAATTGTCGATGGATAGTCTCAGAAGCACCATTCATCATAACCTCTAATAGCGATCCACCTCCTAACCATTCTATAGCCCCTGCATTTTGGCAATCGGCGTGTGATACTTTCAAGTTTCCAGTTCCCAGAGAAATCACTATAAAGTTTTCCTCATTAGGATACGAATCTTTAGCTTGAATCAAAAGCGCAAGTGCCGGATTATTAATGTAGACTCCACCATCTACGAACAGAGGTGGGTTTGGCTCAGAAGAAAATTTAGCGGCTGGGAAAAAAGTTGGAGCTGCTGAGGTTGCGCGGGCAGCCTGCCAAACGCAATAATCATCTTTGGGATTTTCACGAGCTTTTTTGCTATTGAAATAGTAGGGACAGTCATTCTGGATGTCGTAGCCAAACACTGTCACGTCTGGCTTTTTATCGTCTGGGTTTGGTTGTAACTCCGACATTTTAGTATTTGAACCAAACTTTTCTTGTAGATATTTTTCAATACTACCAGATTGATAGTACGGTCCCCCAATTCCAGGGCGACGTAGGGGTTCATCAGTTTCTCTTGTTTCTTCTAGAGTGCTATCTTCATCAATGTCTTTTTCATTCCCTGTTTGCCCGATCCATTTACGTTTAAAAATGCGTTTAACATCTTTCTGATTAGTGTAAAAGTTTAACAATTCCTTTGCCTGATAAATCTTCCCTTTCCCTGGTATTTTAGAGTTCAACCCCAAAGCAATAATTCCTCCGGTTGAAGTTCCGCCGATGACATCAAATAGCTCGTGAATTTGCTTGTCTGCCTGCTTTTCGATATATTCAAGCACTTTTAAAGGAATAATTCCGCGAATGCCACCACCATCAATAGATAAAATACTCTTCATTGCATTTCCTCCAATAAGTGAATCATTAGAATCTGTTATTGCCTGTTTGAGCTAGGAAATGTTGGGTTTTGCCGTAGCGCAACCCAACCAACGAGCGATCGCACTGCCCCACACATTAAGCGAGTGCCCTTCCAGTTGTCTCCTTCAGAGAGGCATGGTAGTCTGCCATAGCAATGTCAATTGGCTTGTTACGATCCCAACCGTCCTGGAGAAATTTGACATAATCCATTAGCACGGGGTTTTTCTTAATATCTTCAATCGACTTAGCTCCTACACTCTTTGCCACAAAATATATTAACTGTCCAGGAACAAGCGTCCTGGTATCAACGAACGACTTTGTAATTGTGAAACAATACGCATTTTTGGCATTGGCGATTATACCTTCCCCTGAAAAATTGTATCGCCATGACATAAGATCGACTCGAATCAACGCACCGTATTCGAGAGTTATAAACCACTGATTAACAAGCGATTCACCAATTTGTGAACTGCCGAGAATAGCTTTAAATGCAAACTTTATAAGATTTTTGAATCCATCTTTCACACTGTCCTCAGTTCCAGTGAAAAAGCTGTCAACGATACCATCAATTTCCTTGGCTGCGCCTTCATCTATATCCACTCGATATTGTTCTGTGTGTTCAAACATTTGCTTGGGAAGTATCTCTTCCTTGAATCCCTCTGGATTCCGAAACCTTTCTAAAAACTCCATGCGGAATAATTCAAGCTGATTCTGAGCAACTTTTTTCAAAAAATCAAGTTGTTCTCTTGCTTTTGTGTCATCAGGTTTTAGCTGTTCGCGAACTGTATCTAGGAATGCCATAGCAGCTATGTCCTTTCTTTGATTGGTAAGATAAATTTCCCGGTTCTTTAGAAAAGACGATTCCCAAAGTCAATTTCTGAATGTTTCGAGTTGGAGACTTTTTTTCATAACTTGATGCTCCCCAGGAAACAATCAGGAGAAGCAGCAAAGGGGGTGCCCGCTCCCTCATCCAAAACTCTACCAACCGCGATCACTCCTTTGTCTCCTCTTTACGAGCAAGGGACGACGGCGAGTCGCATTAGGGAATACGCTCGCTGTTGGTAAAGTGGGTGAGGAGTGGTGTGTTGAGGATTGACTTAGGTGAGCAAGGGAAAAAAGCGGTCGCCCTTGTCACCTTGCTGGTAATATTCCTGTTGGACAACTTAGTGTCTGTCTCCGGACAGAGTTTTGACTAGGGGAACTTCTCTTGTTCTCCTCTTTTCTTTCCTGGAGTATCTCTGTTTAACCTTCTCTCTCACTCTTTCATCCATCCTCTTCCTTTCTGCGCTATTTGGCTCCTATATTAATTACTCCTGCGTTTTTCGTTACCACCAACTCAAAGTCATTCAGATTGCTCCTTAATGTCCCCGCCGACGCTTCTGCATTATCATTTAATATTCTTATTAGTTGTGGATGGATAGTCGGGGGAACTTGCCATATTTTCCATGTATAAGTCTGTCCTTCTATTGTATCCGTCACTCGTATAAAATTCGTCCGTGCATATCCTCCCGGGGCATCGAGTGTCCCTCCCATCGGCACTACCAGTCCTCCTCCTGCATATTGTGTCCCTGCTACCGCACATTGATTAGCTTGTGCTCCTTCCTGGGCTGCATATACACTTACATTGGTCACACTTTGGTCTTTACAACCAGTGATATTAACCGCTAGGGCTGGCTCCGTGCTTATAAACAATGCTATTACTATAATCATCACTATTGAGAGCCATCCTATCAACACTCTTTTCATATCAATCTCCTTTCCTTTCTACTCGTTTACTTACTTATGACGTTTGTTTGCCGTTTTCTCTGAATATTTTCTCCCTAATCTTCCCTTTTTTTTCTCACATTCTTACTAGTTTTTCTATTTACCAAACCCATTTTTTTTCTTGTTTTTACATTTTTTTCAGCCCGGTGGTTCCCCTCTCTGCACTAATTTTGGTGTTATGCCTCAGTGGAGCATCAGAATTATCCTGATGCTATTTCTCCTCCACCTGAAATCCCCCAACCTCGATCTCAAACGTACCTCCCATCCTTGCCAAATCTTTCTCTTTAGCATCCCATCAGCTTTTTTATCCCTCTCCCTCTTTCGCCTCTTTGCCTCCTCTTCCCACCCACAACTATCACTCTTTACTTCTAATTCCCCATCAGTTTGAACTACCTCATTGTCTGACTCTCTCTGTGGTTCTGGTTGGGCTATTTCATTCTGTTTCTCACATACAACACTCTCCACTTCCTCCACCGCTTCCGGTAACGTCACCGTCTCCCCTGCATCCGCTTCAACTGGCGCATTCCCCTCGGAAATTTCCCCAATTGCCGACTCCGTTGCTGTCGGTGGAACAGATTTATCCGTATCCGTCCCCTCCTCCTCGATAAAATATCCCCTCAACTCCTCTCGCAGAATAGCCCGCGCCTGGGAAATCCGCTTGCAGACATTCTGGTAGGAAATCTCTTGCCGTTGGGCAATCTCTGGATAAGACAGTTCTTGATAAAAATGCAGGATAAACGTCTCACGCAACCGAGGAGGTAAATTGTCAATCGCACGACGAATCACAATCCTTTTTTCGCCAGTCTCCAAAGCAATTTCTGGCGTATCCTCACTCCGTAGCAGTCCTTGCTCCTGATTAGATGCGTAACCTTCTATATCCTCAACTCGATTTGCCCCCCGACTGCGTTCACGATAAATGTCCACGCACAGATTGCGAGTCAGCGTCGTCAGCCATGCCTTAAAATTATTAATTTTCCCGGCAAACTTTTGCACCTTTTCCCAAGCCTTGAGCATCGCCCGACTCAAGGCATCTTCAGCATCAGTCGGGTTCCCCCCCATCCACTTAATACAGCAACGGTAAAGGTAATCTTGATACTGCTGCCATTGCTGCCAAAACCCTTTCTCTAAATCTTCAGAGCAATCCCGCAGGTATGATGCACTAACTGTTTGAGAATCTGACATAAATAAATAACTGGTAGTGAACCCAATTGAGGAGAAATTAAGACTTAAACCTTAGAAGGTTTTATCCATACAAGCTCACGCTGATTTGCTCACCAAAGGCGACTTGGTAGAATGCCGCTCAAAAGCCTCAGCGATGATTTCTGACATCAGTTGTGCAAACGGGATGCCAGCAAGGTGCAAGATAGTGCCAACTGATGTTGCACTTGGATTAGAGAAATCAAACAGAGGTATAGAAGAAACACCACAGTTAGGATTCACCTCCAGAACAAAGATTTCTTGAGAGGCTTTCTCCATGCGTATATCTACTCGTGCATATCCATTACCGCCAACTACACAGTAAGCGTGCTTGCTTAATTCGCAAAGCCTATCATGCAAATCAGAAGCAACTAATTGATAGCGGTAAAACGGTTCTCCCAATGACAAAGAAGATTCTTCTTTTGCCCAAGCTCTTTCGTAAGTCAAAAATCGTTCAGTTTCTGGCAAGTTGGAGTGAAACACCCGTTCAACAGGTGGATAGATTTTGATGCTCTCTGGCTGCTGGGTAGAACCTAACAGGAAGACGGTAAATTCACGACCATTGATGAACCGCTCCACAAAAATGCTGTCCAGTGGGAATTGCATATCATGCTGTCCTTGGAGCAGCCATTGGACTTGTTTACTCACCTGTTCATCGCTTTCGACAACCGACTGTAAAGAAAGCCCTCGGCTTCCCATAGACATCGCTGGTTTTACAATTAGAGGAGTGCCAAGACGTTCGCAAACCCCCTGAACGTGGCTAGGGTCTGCAATGACTTCGTAGGGAGCCGTAGCTACATCCGTCTCAACAAAAGCACGCTTCATTCTGAGTTTAGATGAGCAGAGATAATCAAAGGTAGAATCTGCACCCGTAAAGAGAATGCCTTTTGCTTCCAGTAGTTTGATGACGCAAGTGCCAGGATAGTTAGGATCTTCATCCCCAGCACAAAAGTTTAACACTAATGGAATGTACTCTTTACTAGAAGCCGCCACCTCCTCTATAACTGTGTGCATATTCTCTAAGGTAATCGGTTGCCATTTCCACTTCAAGCAAAGTTCTGCAAAGACATCTGCTAGTTCCTGATGAGTGGCAGGATTGTCATATTCTTCGCTGCTCAACTCTTGTCCTTTAATGCAGTAGGGAATAAATACCCAAACAAACAGATTACTGCTAGGTACAGGTAATTTATGCGAGATTGTCATTGTTTTATTAGCTCCAGTATTAACAGTAAATGTCGGTACAATTTCACGCTGCTTTGCTCACCAAAAGCGACTTGGTAGAATGCCTAGCAAAAGCCTCTGCAATGATTTCTGACATCACTTGAGCAAACGGGATACCAGAAAAATGCAGGATAGTTCCAACAGAGGTCTCGTAAGGTTTTTCATTTTCAGCTTCTCTAGAGTCATATTCTTCAGAAATAGGAATAGAAGATAAAGCACAGTTAGGATTCACCTCAAGAACAAACAGTTCTTGGGAAACTTTATCCATTCGCACATCAACTCGTCCGTATCCATTGCCACCAACAGCACAGTAGGCACGCTTGCTTAATTCGCAAAGTCTTTCTTGCAATTCTGAAGTAACCAATTGATAGTGACAGAGTGGTTCTTGAGGTGAAAGAGAACTTTCTTGTTCATCTTTTTCTCTGTCGTAAGCCAAAAATTGTTCGGTTTCTGGCAAGCTGGAGTGAAACACTCGTTCCATAGGTGGATAGACTTTAATGTGTTCTGGTTTCTGAGCAGAACCGACAATGAAAACTGTAAACTCAGAACCATTGATAAACCGTTCCACAAAGATGCTGTCCGGTGGGAATTGCATCCCGTGCTGTCCAAAGAGCAAGCGTTGAACTTGTACTCTCACCTGCTCATCGCTGAAAACTACTGAACTTAAGGAAATTCCATGACTCCCATAAGAGGTTGCAGGTTTCACAATCAGAGGAGTGCCAAGTCGCTTACACACTCCTTCCATGTGGTTGATGTTAGTAATGACTTCATAGGGAGCAGTAGCCACACCTGCATCGACCAAATCACGCTTCATTAAAATTTTGTTGTCACACAAATGGCAAAAGTTAGCATCTGCTCCTGTAAAAATAATCCCTTTTTTTTCCAAGAGTTTCACCAAAGAAAAACCTGGGTAGCCATCAAGCTCTTCAAATCCATCGCAATAATTTAAGACTAATGGAATGTACTCTTTACTAGAAGCCGCCACATCCTCAACAATTGCGTGCATATTCTCCAAGGTGAGCGGTTGCCACTTCCAGGCTATACCAAGCTCTGCAAAGACATCTGCCAGTTCCTGACGATAAGCAGAATGGTCGTAGAATTCGCTAATCATCCCTTGTTCCGTGACGCGGTAGGGAATAAACACCCAAACAAATAGCTTATTGCTAGATACAGGCAATTTCTGAAACATTGATATTTTCTTCATGAATTGGTTGCAAAACTGTGGCATAGATTCCTCCTTATTGAATTAAATCTGTAAGTTAACCATTAACAACGAGGCACCCTTTATCCATCACAAACATGACATCTGCACGCAAGGCATGAGCCATTTTGTGGGTAATGACAATCACTGTGCATTTCTGGGCAATGCTCTCTAAAGTTGTCATAATTTCCACTTCTGTTGCGGGGTCTAGCGCTGATGTGGCTTCATCCAGAATCAGAATGGCTGGATTTCTCACCAAGGCTCTAGCTAAAGCAATTCTTTGCCTTTGTCCCCCTGATAACTGTCCCCCTCTGTCGCCAACAGGAGTGTCATAACCTTGAGGTAAAGTCAAAATAAAATTATGAATTTCTGCGGCTTTCGCTGCGGCTTCTACCTCTTCATCACTCGCTTCCAGATAGCCCATGCGGATGTTTTCCCGCACTGAGCCATTAAACAAAATCACCTCTTGAGAAACCAGTCCAATTTGAGAACGCAGTGAGCGTATAGTGCAGTCGCGCAAATCAACTCCATCCAACAGAATACGTCCCTTATCCGGGTCATAAAATCGTGTCAGCAAATTGACAATTGTACTTTTGCCCGCGCCACTCTGACCGACAAATACCGCAAAGTCTCCTTGGCGAATCTTCAGCGATAGATTTTTCACCCCGCCTCTATCTTTGGAGTAGCTAAAGCTAACATTATCAAAGTAAATATCACTCTGAAAATGTGGCAAATCAATCGCACCCGGTGCTTCCTGAACTTCAGGTATTTCCGCCAAAATATCATTGATACGTTGCAGTCCTGTCACTCCATCGATTAAATAAGGCAGCCCCCAGGTAAAGTTGAGGATAGTTGAATGTAAACCGAGCAATAGAACCTGATACGAGACGAGTGTTCCTACTGAAATCCAATTCCCGTAGGTCATCACCGCGCTAAGACTCAAAATAACAAGCTGCACTAAGACAAAAGCGAGACTGGGAATTCTTTGCACTAAGCTAGACAGAAATTTCGCCCGGACGTAAACTCGCTTCAAGTCATTCAACTGGGCAGAAAAATCTTTTGAGACTCGTTTTTCTAGACCGAATATCTTGACAACGGGTTGGGAGAGCAGATTCTCTTCAATTACGCTGGCGATGTGTCCTTCCTTTTGCCGCAGATGATAGCCTTCTTTGGTGGCACGACGGGCAACATTTGCTGGTGCAATTGCACAGAAAGTCAAACCGATGCAACTTAGAACAGCTAACTGCCAGTTAAGGGAAAATAGGAAAACTACCGAAAAAAGGATGTTACTCAGGCAAAAAATAACAACTGGCAGACCAAGTATGAGACTATTTTCTACCTTCTCTGCATCCGCCTGGAAACAGTTAATTATATCCCCGGCTGAACGTCGCCCAAAAAACTCCATTGAAAGGCTTTGGATGCGCTCAAATAGAGAACAGCGGATGTTGTTGAGTAACAGAATCCCCAATTTAGCTGATAAAAAGTCGCCCAGCAAGCCAACAACGATAAATACAATCGCTCCGCCTCCCAAGAGCAACAGAATCCAAACCAGAAGACTATAATTTTGGGGAACAATGGCTGCATCGATAATAAATTTGAAGCTGATCCTCATTGCTGATTCAAATGCTGCCTCAAAAATCTGACTGCTACAAAGGAATATAGCTAGCCATCTATAAGGAGCAATATATTTATAAATTACCCTCACAAAATTCAAAAAACGCATTGGGCTTTGACATAAATGGGTAATATTTGTCCGTATAGAGAGCCTAAATCATTTATCTAAATAGATAGGATAGGGGTAGTGCCAAGAGTACCTATCTCGGAGCGATTGGGACAACCAAACGGGGGATTGTTCCTAGAAAAAATCACACAATTATTTAGACGCGCTATATTGCTTTTGTGTGGGTCGAACCCTCACTTTCACTTGGAAGACAGCTAACTGCACCCATTGTCCTCCCAAATCTTTCGGCACCTTTCAAAAAGTGGGCTCAGTACGAAATTTATTGCCGGACGCTGCTATTGCACCCATACGTCCGCTCTTGAATGCCTTGGCAGCAGTAATACTCGGATTTTTCGAGCTACCACCCTCTGTAGATTCAATTTAATCTTTTTGCCCGCTTCAATCCTCAGTTTGTTTATTTGTCATCTATCTTTAGACATATTTAGCTTAATTCTTTGGAGAGATGCTTGTCAAGGGAAATCTATAAAATTTGTGTAAAGGAAACGTCATGGAAGGTAAAAATTCAACAGTTCCTGGTTTGGACGTGAGTAACGTAGAAAAAGGTTGAGAAGAAAGGCCCCAATTTACATTCACTTCGAGAGCAAATAGTTCTTGAGATAATTAGTACATCCTTATATCCCTCCATCCATAGGGGATTTATTGATATAAAAAAGATGGACGCACTATTGTGTAAATTACGAGCTAAACAATAGCCGTAATTTCACGCTCGATGTGCGATCATCGCCCACACTCAGAACAATAGGTCAGTAATTAAGTAGAACCCCCTTTTGTAGCGTTAACCCCTGACTATAACTGTATCGTTCAAAAGTTATGAAAGGCTATTAATTGCTTCCACAGCTTTTGAGACGCATCTTATCTCTATAATATTTCCCCTCCCCTGCCTTTGTAAGTCGGAAAAGTCGGATCGTAAAGTCGGAAAAGTCGGATCTTACATAATCTATCGAGCTCAGCTTAGGTTAATATCGGCAAAAAAATAGTTGCACGCTATATCACAACTTGTCTCTTAGTAGCCTGATTTTTTTAATTTCCTAACTTTTCGCTTTGTTGCTAGTCGTTAGTGTCGGGAGTGTTCAAGAAATCCGTCAGGCGTGCGGTGAACTAGATGACGGCAGGGCGAGGCATTGTCCACTCCGAACGCACGCCCCAGGACGAGCTCCGTAAAGAAGCCATCCTGCACGGCATCCAAACCTGGGTGGCACTTCCCGATGAACACGAAGGGCGTTGCTTAATCAGGGTATGAAAAAAATAAGTTGAAAATCCAGAAGCTTTGTAGATACTGGTTTCTAGGATTTGCATATTTAGTCTTTCATACCGTAAATCAGCAACGCCGAAAGAAGAAGCCCAAGCTAGGGTGGCAGATCCTTGATCAAAGCGGCGGGGCTGTGGAATAATTGCGGTTTAGCAAAAGCTGCACAATTGTAGCTTGAGTTGATTTAGGTGTGAAGGTAGTGAACGAGGGCGAAAAAATTGCAGAGAACTGTGAAAGGAGTTGCCCAAAAGGTCCGAAAGCTGGGCGGCAGGCTGCCCAGAAGTACGCCCCGGCGCTGGGCGAAGCTGAATCTGCTGGCAACCTTGGTGCGCCGGGACTTGGAAGCTCAATACAAAGGCTCGATTCTGGGCAATTTGTGGCCGCTGCTGAATCAGCTATCGCAATTGGTGATTTACACATACGTATTTTCGATCGTCCTCAAGGTAAAGCTCAGCCTTGCAGGCTTCTCAGAAAACAGCAACATTACATTTGGAGTCTGGCTGTTTGCAGGTTTGCTGCCTTGGAGTGCCTTCACCAGCGGTTTGATCAAGTCGGGAGTATCGGTGGTCGGGCAGCCGAATTTAGTGAAAAAAGTGGTATTTCCTCTCGGTTTGCTGCCGCTAGTGCCGATTTTTACAGCTTTTATTGAAAGTTCTCTGGGTTTAGCTGCTTTGATTGTGATAGTAGTAGCGTCGTCGCAAAAGCTCAACGCTACTTTATGCTTGCTGCCGCTGGTGTGGGTGCCTCAGTTGCTAATCACAGCGGGTTTGGGATATTTGACAGCCGGCTTGACTGTATTTTTGCGAGACATTCCTCAGACATTAGGTGTTATTCTAAATTTTTGGTTTTATTTGACGCCGATCGTCTACCCAGCATCAATCATCCCCCAAGAGTGGCGAGTGTGGATATTTTGGCTGAATCCAATGGCCGCCATCTCTGAGGTTTATCGAGACCTCATACTGCTTGGAGAAGTTAAGCATTGGGGCGAATGGGGTGTCGCAACGCTAATTTCTGCTGCTATATTTTGTGGAGGCTTGACGGTTTACCGGCGTTTGCGTCCCGCTTTTGCTGACGTGCTGTAAATTTGTTTGATATCTACAGTCAATCTAAAATCTAAAATCCCAATAAAGGTTTGTAGTGAGGGCTTTAGTCCTCATAAAAATCAGAGAACTAAAGTCCTCATTACAAATCTATTTTTAGTGAGAGCAGGCATAATATCAATCTAAAATCTAAAATCTAAAATCGGATGACAGAAAATGTAATTTCACTAAAAAATGTTTCCAAATGTTTTAAGCGGTACGATCGTCCAGGAGACCGCTTAAAGGAAATTATTTACCCCAGCAAAAAACTGGCTGACGAATTTTGGGCCCTGCATGACATCAATCTGGAAATTCCTCAAGGACAAACTCTGGGAATAGTCGGTCGCAACGGTTCGGGAAAAAGCACTCTACTGCAAATAATTGTAGGGACGCTGACTCCTACCACAGGAAGCGTGGATGTTAAAGGGCGAGTCTCCGCTTTGTTGGAACTCGGAAGCGGGTTTAACCCGGAATTTACCGGGCGACAAAATGTGTTTTTTAACGCTCAGTTACTGGGATTCAATCAAAAAGAAACTGAAGAAAAATTTGACGATATAGCTGCGTTTGCTGATATTGGCGATTTCATCGAACAGCCAGTCAAGACTTATTCTAGCGGTATGTTTGTCAGGCTAGCTTTTGCCGTTGCGACTAGCGTCGAGCCAGATATTTTGGTGGTTGACGAGGCGCTTTCGGTGGGAGACGAAGCTTTTCAACGCAAGTGTTTTGCCCGCTTGCAAAGCATTCAAGAAGGTGGCGGAACAATTTTATTTGTTTCTCACGCTGCTACTTCTGTGGTGCAACTTTGTACCTCTGCGATTTTAATGGATAGCGGTGAATTGCTGCTCGCTCACACGCCGAAGGTGGTAATTTCTAAGTATCAAAAGCTGATTTATGCCGATCCGGATCAGGTTCTGGGGTTGAAGTCAGATATTCGAGCTCTGAACCAACTGACAAAACAGGAAAATCAAGACCAGCTTCAGGAGGCTAATTTAGAAAGCACAAAGAGGGAAGTTAAACCGGAGCAACATCTCTCTAAACCCAAGGAATATTATGATGAATTTTACGATCCGGGGATGATACCGTCGAATACGGTAAGGTATCCGTCTCGCGGAGCGGAAATTATCAACCCCCACATCGAGACGCTGAAGGGAAATGTGGTAAATCACTTGATCGGTCGTCAAGATTATATTTATACTTACTCTGTCACTTTCTCCCGCTCAACTTCCAAAGTTAGGTTTGGAATGTTGATTAAAACAATTAGCGGTTTTGAGTTGGCGGGTGCTTCTTTGAAGGCTTCTACTCAGTCAGTTAGATATGTGGAAGCAGGAACGACAATTGTAGTAAAGTTTCATTTTAAATGTTTGCTGAATCCCGGTGTTTATTTTCTGAATGCTGGGGTTGTGGGAAGCGTTGATGGAGATTTAACGTATCTGGATCGCTGTGTTGATGTGGCGATGTTTAGAGTTCAGTCTTGTACTGAGTCCTGCGGTAACGGCATCGTTGACTTGCTGATCGAACCGTGTTTAACTGTTGTTAATGCTGATTTTCTAGTGAAAGAGCAGTCAACAGAGGTTATCTAAAATTCTGTAAAAACAATGAGCGATATCAATTTAGATTTAGTCGAAAATTCCGTAATCAAAGCATTTATTCAAGATCAAGCTAAGTTTCCAGAAAATTTTAAACTGAATATCTGCGAAGACGATGAAATGTATTTGTTCAGCTTGAACAACGTCAAAGACGATCGCGATCGGGCTTTGGTGCGCTATTATTCGATCGGGCGTCGCATCTTGGATACAGTTAAACAAGTTGTGGAATGGCATTTTGGCAGTTTTGAAAATGTACCTTCTTTTCTAGATTTTGCCTGCGGTTACGGTCGATTTACCAGATATTTGATTCAGGAAATACCGCCGGAACGAATTTGGGTTTCTGATATTTATGCTAACGCGGTTAAGTTTCAAACTGAATACTTGGGGGTCAACGGTATTGTCTCAACTGGAAAGCCAGAAAATTATTTAATTGACCGCAAGTTTGACTGCATTCTGGCTAATTCTTTTTTCAGCCATATGCCGGAAAGGACTTTTACAAGTTGGTTGCAAAATTTGTACGATTTGTTGACTCCTAACGGCATTTTGATGTTCAGCGTTCACGATGAGTGTTTGCGCCTAGCCAATATAGAAATGCCGGCTAATGGTATTTTGTTTAGTCCTCAAAGCGAAAGTCAGTCTTTAGATAAGGAGGAATACGGCACAACTTATGTAACAGAAAAGTTTGTGAGAGAATGTGTCGAGCGAGTTAGCGGAGGCAAAGCTTTTGTTCACCGCATCAAAAAAGGCATATGCAGATTTCAGGATTTGTATGTTGTCACTAATGAGCTAGTTAGAGATTTTTCGGAGTTGAAATTCAATCATCACCCGGAAGGATATATTGATGTGGCTGCTTTTACGAATAAGGAGAATTTGTATCTGGAAGGATGGGTGGCTGATGTGAATTTCCACGGTCGAGTTGAGGAGCTGCAAGTGCTGGTAAACGGCGAGGTTGTACAGAGGTGCGAGCCTTTTTACAATCGCCCGGATGTGGCTGGATATTTTGAAAATGATGGGGCTTTGCAGTCGGGTTGGAGCTGTTATTTACCCAAAAACACTGTGGCGCTGGAGGATGTGTTAATAGTCAAAGCAATCAATAACTATGGTTTGGAATGGATTCTGGAAACTTGCACTGTTAAATCGCTGGTTAACCAAAGGCAATCGCAGTCTTTATTGGGTTCTACTCAGACAAAACTCAAATTACTTGAGACTCAGTTAGAGTCGGCTAGGATAGAATGGGAGCACAATCAAAGTAAGTTAATGATTGCTGAAACAAAGTTGGAAGAATCTCAAACAAGTTTGCAAGAAGCTCAAACTCAATTAGTTTCAGCTCAAACGCAATTGGAGCAAACTCAAAATCAGTTATTAGCTGTGCAAATGCAGTTGGAAAAAACTGAAAATCAACTAATTAATCTCAAGCAAGAACTAGAGCAAGCGAAGTGTCGAGTTTTAGCAATGGAAAGCAGCAAGTTCTGGAAGATTAGAAGCGCGTGGTTTCAAGTCAGGCGTTCCCTGGGCTTAGCAGGAGAATAGCGAGTAAATTTGGTTGGTGTGGGAATTAGGGCGAGGGAGAGAAATTGTGAGTACAAATGACAGCAAACCGTCGGTTTTTATTGTTACCGGAATGCACCGTTCCGGTACGTCTTTAACAGCTTCTTTGTTTCAGAAAGTCGGGGTTGATATTGGCAAAAAATTAGTGGGTCCGGCCGACGGAAATGTGAAAGGTCATTTCGAGAATGTTGATTTTGTGGAGTTTCACAAAAGTGTTTTGCGATCGCACGGTATTGATGAACTCGGATGTACGTTTGAAAAAACGATTCCGGTAGCAGCAGAATACGTGGAAATCGCCAAACGCGCGATCGACAAAAATCAACAAACTCACAAACATTGGGGTTGGAAAGACCCGCGAACAGCCCTTTTTTGGGATTTTTGGCTGACTTTGCTCCCCGAAGCTAATTTTATCTGTGTTTATCGATCGCCCTGGGAAGTAGTCGATTCCCTTTACCGCCGGGGAACCGATTTCAGCTTGCTGCAAAATCCCGAAATGGCAGTAAAAATGTGGATTCACTACAATCAACAAGTTTTAGAACTTTACGAACGTTTCCCCCATCGCTGTCTCCTAGCCAACGTTTATCCCATCGGCAACACTCCTGAACTTTTCCTCGATCGAGTCAACGAAAAATTTAATGTTAACTTAGGTGCGATACCGGGCGACAATTTTGAAGAATCTTTATTAGTCAACGATATTGTCAAAAGTCACAGACCGAGTTTAATAGAAAAATATTTTCCCGAAGCATTAGAACTATATGAACTTTTGGAAACCCAAGCTGGCAATCTCAGCAGCGAGTCGAAAGGTGCGATCGATCGAGTTATTCATTTCCCAGCATCTCCAATCTGGCCATTTGAAGATTGGCTAAAAATCCGCTTGCTCGAAAAACAGCAAAAAACTAGCTCTTCAGAACTCAAACAGTGGCAAGAACAATTTCACCAGGCCCAGGCAAAAGTGTTGGGATTAGAGGCAGAATTAGGAGAAACTCAAGTACAGCTTGCAGGCAAAGAATCAAATTTTCAAGAAGCTTTAGCAAAACTCCTCGGATTAGAAACAGAATTAGGACAAACTCAGGTACAGCTTGCAGGCAAAGAATCACAATTTCAAGAAGCTTTAACAAAAGTCTTAAAATTAGAAGCAGAATTAGGGCAAACTCAGGTACAGCTTGCAGGCAAAGAATCGCAATTTCAAACAGCTTTAGCGAAAGTATTAGAATTAGAAGCAGAATTAGGGCAAACTCAGGTACAGCTTGCAGGCAAAGAATCGCAATTTCAAACAGCTTTAGCGAAAGTATTAGAATTAGAAGCAGAATTAGGGCAAACTCAGGTACAATCTGAAGAGACTGAATTTATATTGCAGCAAAAGTTAGCTGAGTTAATTCAGCTAGAAACAGCACAAACTCAAAATCAGGAAAGATTAAAGGATACTCTGGAAAAATTAGAAAATTCCCGCCAGGAAAATGAAACTTTTCGGGCAGAACTTGCCATAATCAAGTCTTCAATATGGTGGCAAGTGAGAGAAAAGTTGTGGGAAGTTCAGCGCAAAATCCGCGACTTGTTCCCTAAATTTATTTTTTCGTTAGATCAACCTACTACTTGGCAAGTTTGCGATTCCAACCTGCTAATTGTCGGCTGGGTTTTTCACCAAAAAAGAGATACTACAGCAGTTCGCGCCAGAATTGAAGACCAGAGTTTTGCAGGCGTTTACGGCATAGATAGAAGTGATATAGCGCAAGCACACTCTAATATTGCCGCTGCGAATAAATCAGGCTTTACAATTCAATTGGAAGCGCCTGCCGGACGGCACGAAGTGCTACTGGAAGCGCAAGATGAGCGAGGTAAATGGCATCTTTTGGCAGCTTATCCGTTGTTAGTTTCAACGATTCAAGCATCGTTAGATGTACCGGTGGTGTGGGAACAGCGTCAGGGTCAAATTTTGTTTGCAGGTTGGTGCTGCCACCACGATCGCAAAATTGCTAAATTAAGCTTGTTGTGCGGCGATACTTCTGTAGAATGCGCCTACGGTTTGCGGCGAAAAGATGTCGGCGAAGTGTTTCCTGACTGGGTTAACAGTTCGGAAAGCGGTTTTGAGGCCCTTGTCGATTTGCCGCCAGGGGAATGGCACGTGTCTCTGCAAGCTGAGTTAGAAACCGGGGAAATTTTGTCTTTTCAAGCGCCTAAAAAATTGACTGTGCGGCGCTACCATATTTGGCAGCGAAGTGCAGATAAATTTGAGGAGTTATCAAGGTTTACAGCCGCAATTCAGCAGCGGGCGAAGGAAAGAAAACAGCGTCTCGGCAGAATTGTGCCGATGCCTTGGGAAATTGTGAAAATTCTCCGCCAGTTGGGGAAGATTTATCGGCAGCAAAAACAGTTTACTGCGCCGGGAGATTTGCTGCCACCTGCGGGTTTTATCGTGCCTAAACCTATTGATAGGTATGACGCATGGCTGGAGGTGAATCAGTGGAACGATCGCGCGCGCGATTACTTAATTTCTAGGTTAAAATCCTGCAGGGAACCCCTGCCCAAAATTTCGGTAGTAATGCCAGTTTACAACCCGCAGATAGATTTTCTCGAAAGTGCGATCGATAGCGTAATCAATCAAGTTTATCCAAACTGGGAACTCTGCATTGCCGACGATTGCAGTACCGAATTTACTGTTGCTGACACTTTGAAAAACTGGGTTCAAAAGGACGATCGTATCCGCATCACATTTCGTACAGAAAACGGCAACATCAGCGCCGCCACCAACAGCGCCGCCGCCCTCGCAACAGGCGACATCATCCTGTTTTTAGACAACGACGACGAACTCACTCCCGACGCATTAGGCGAAGTCGCCTTATATTTTGCCTCGCATCCAGCCACCGATTTTCTATACTCAGACGACGACAAAATCGACACTAAAGGTCGCCGATTTGCCCCCCAATTCAAACCGGAATGGTCGCCGGAACTGCTGCTTTCCTATATGTATCTCGGTCATTTGTGCGCCGTAAAAAGACACATTTTTGAAGAAATAGGAGGTTTGCGGATAGGTCTTGAAGGCTCGCAAGATTACGACTTTGCCTTGAGAGCCACCGAAATTTCTCGCCACGTCGCGCACCTGCCGTTAGTGCTGTATCACTGGCGAACCGCACCCGGTTCTACCGCCATATCTGGGGCCGCAAAACCCGCCAGTTTTGCCGCCGGTCAACAAGCCATTCAAGACGCACTAAACCGCCGAAAAATTAATGGCAATGTCGCTCAGCACGCATGGGCGATTAAAGAAAATTTGGGCATATTTGCCCAGGATTTCCCGGATAGTGGCCCATCAGTAACCGTAATTATTCCTACTAAGAATCAGCTTAAATTGCTGAAAGCCTGTCTGGATTCTCTAGAAACTACAACCTATAAAAATTATCAAGTTGCCGTCATCGACAACGAAAGCGACGACCCGAAAACTCTGGAATATTTAAAGCAATTAAATTGCCAAGTTTTGCCTATAAAAAATCCTGGTGGTAAGTTTAGTTTTGCAGCAATTAACAACCGCGCTGCCGAACAAGTTGATAGCGAATATGTGTTGTTTTTGAACAACGATACTGAAGTAATTAACCCCCGCTGGCTGAGTCAAATGGTGGGATACGCTCAAATCCCTGGCGTGGGTGCAGTCGGCGCGAGGCTGTTATATCCCGACGGCAGAATTCAGCACGCGGGCGTAATTCACGGTCTCCATCACGGTTTGGCTGGTCACGCTTTTAAGCTGATGAACAGCGAAAACCGAGGCTATCTTTCTCAAGCGATGGTAACGCGAAATTACTCTGCGGTAACAGCAGCTTGCACGATTACTCCACGTCAATTGTTCTTAGAATTGGGCGGTTTTGATGAGGAGAATTTTGCTGTTGCTTACAATGATGCAGATTACGGATATCGGCTGTTAGAACGGGGTTATCGGTGTGTATATTGTCCCGATGCGGAGTTATTGCACAAAGAGGGAACTTCTAGGGGTTTTACCGACAATCCTCAAGAAGTGGCGGCTTTTAGGCGCAAGTATGCGGGTAAAAATGACAGTTTTTACAGTCCTCACTTGTCTTTAGAAGATGAGTATTTCCATATTCAACCCCGACGGGTTTTTATGAAGGAAGAAGGTTCGGCAACGGATTTTGTAACGGATGTAACGGATGTAACAGATAAGGAAGAAGTAAAATTTAATGATTCTGGTTTGTTGGTAGCAGAAGCAGAGAATTTGATTCATCCTATTAGAGTTTTGATGTGCAGCAATTCGCTGGATTTTACGGGGGCGCCGCTGCATCAGTACGAAATCGCGGTGAAATTGGCGGCTGAGGGTGTGGTTAAGCCGATCGTACTTTGCACAACAGACGGGCCCCTGCGTCAAGCTTACCAACAGCAGGGAATTGAAGTAATTGTGCGCGACAATCCTCTCGAACACATCTACCAGCGCGATGCTTATGATGAAGCAATCCGCAGTTTTAGCACAGAAATTGCCGGTTTAAAAGTAGATGCAATTTATGCCAATACTTTAGAAAACTTTTTTGTAGTTGATGCGGCGCACCAAATCGGAATTCCTGTGGTGTGGAACGTGCACGAAAGCGAACCTTGGCAAACTTATTTTAACAGGTTTGGTTCGGAGATTGCGGCGAGAGCTTTAGAGTGTTTTCGCTTTCCTTACAAGGTAATTTTTGTGGCGGATGCAACGCGGGACAGGTATTTGCCTCTCAACAGCCACCACAATTTTACCGTGATTCACAACGGCTTAGATTTGAGCAAACTGGAAAATTCGGACAATTCTGAATTGGCTAGAAAAAGTTTAGGTGTTGCAGCGGAAGATGTGGTAATTTTGCTGCTGGGAACGGTATGCGAACGCAAAGGTCAGCAGGATTTAGTTAAAGCACTTTCACTTTTGCCTGACAAATGGCACAATAAAATTAGGTGTTTTATTGTGGGCGATCGCCCGAGTATTTACAGCAATAAATTAGCCGATTTGGTGGGGGAGTTGCCAGAAGAGTTGCGGGAAAGGGTGACAGTAGTCCCGGAAACTGGGGAGACTGGAAAATATTACAAATCCGCTGATATTTTTGTTTGCACTTCTCGTGTCGAAAGTTTTCCAAGAGTGATTTTGGAGGCAATGTCTTGCGATTTGCCAATTATTACAACCCCTGTTTTTGGAATTAGAGAACAAGTGAGGCCTGGAATTAATGGTTTGTTTTATACGCCAGATCGCCCGGACGAATTAGGTGCAGCTTTGATTAGTTTACTGGAGGATAAATCTTTACGGCAGCAGTTAGCTGAAAACGCTAAATATGTCTTGGATTCACTTAATACTTTTGAGGAAATGACTCAAGCTTATGCAGAGATTTTCTGCGAAGCATATTTCAGCCGTCATTAGTCATCTTACAGTCCCAGCCTCGGCCCCAGTGAAGGGCAGTAAATCACCTCGTAGACTTTTGGCAGGATTTAATATAATTTGCCAAGAATTGCGGAACATATTGAAAATTGAGCCATCAATACTATAAAATAATCAAAAATGAACGATGATAAAATGACCGATCGCCTAAGAGTAGATTATGAAAGGGCATGGGACAGTTACGCCCAACAGTGGCAAAAAACTAATGCCGAACTTGCCCATATTGGCGACGAATGGATAGGTAAAGCTGCCGGTGCCGCCAACTCCTTAGCCGAATACGAAGCGCTGATAGAACAGCAATTTATTGCACCGTACATCAAAAAAGAACATACGGTTTTAGAAATTGGTATCGGCGGCGGAAAAACTGGTTCGCTGCTGCTGAAATATTGCGATCGACTAATTTGTGCCGACATTTCCAGTCAAATGCTGCAAGCCGCGCGATCGCGCTTGGGAGACGATCGCGTTTCTTACGTCAAACTCGACGGTTTAACATTAGACGGCATCGCCCCAGGTTCAGCCGATGTCTGCTTTTGTTACGATACAATGGTACACGTAGAGCCGGTAGATATATTCAACTATCTGACTCGAATTCCCAAACTGCTGCGAGGCGATCGAATTTGCGTGTTTCACCACACAAATATTTTTAGCGAATTAGGGTGGCAAAAATTCGCCACCGAGTGGGACAAAAACTTGCTAGGGCACAGAGACGGCACAGCCTTTTCAGTTATGACTGATACAATTATGGAAAAATTTCTCCATCATTTAAACTATGAAATCATCCTGAAAAATACATCTTCTGTACCGCGAGATTGCGTCTGGATCTGCAAAGCACCAACCCCCAATGAATAAAACCAAAGCTTTTTAGGTGAATCAATGAATAAAACCAAAGCTTTTAGGTCAATCCAAATATTTTATTCCAACTAATGACAGAAAACAGTCACCAGTTAACAGAAAACAGTCAACAGACAACAGACAACAGTCAATGAAAGCATTATTTCTCCATCCCAACTTTCCCGCCCAATACCGCCACATTATCACGGCTTTAGGCGCCGATCCCAAAAATCAAATTGTTTTCGGCACTAAAAACGAGCGCCCAGAGTGGAACATTCCCGGCGTTCGCAAAGCAGCATTTACCCCCAGCCGGGAACCCCACGCCCAGACTCACCAATACGTCCGCCCTTTAGAAAGTGCCGTCATCTACGGACAAGCCGTATTTAGAATGGCAGAACAACTCAAAGCAGATGGTTTTGTCCCCGATATTATCTGCGGACATTCCGGTTGGGGGCCGACATTGTTTGTCAAAGAAGCCTTTCCAAATACGCCGCTTTTGTGCTATTTCGAGTGGTTTTATCATGCTATTGGTTCAGACGCAGATTTCGACCCAGCGGAACCTTTAACAGTTGACGATATGGCAAGAATTAGAATCAAAAATGCGCCGATTCTGATCGATTTATATTCTTGTGATTGGGGTTTGTCTCCCACTTATTGGCAGCGATCGCAATTCCCGCCCGAACTACAACAAAAATTATCCACACTCCACGACGGCGTAGATACCGATTACTTCAAACCAGACCCCGGTGCTAAACTAATTTTGCCTAACTTAGACTTGTCTGGCGTGGATGAAATTGTCACCTACGTATCGCGGGGAATGGAACCTTACCGGGGTTTTCCTGAATTCATTGAGTCGATCGCCTATGTGCAAGAACGCCGCCCCAACTGTCACGTCGTAATCGTTGGTTCAGAAAGAGTTTGTTACGGGCGTTCTTTACCCAACGGCGAGTCTTACAAAGACTATATGCTCAAAAAAGTCCCCCTAGACTTGTCGCGAGTTCACTTTGTCGGACCCCTACCTTACGGACTGTATTTAAAAGTAATTCAAGCATCCGACGTACACGTTTATTTGACCAGACCTTTTGTGCTATCTTGGTCAATGATTGAATCTCTATCAACCGGATGTTTAGTAATCGGTTCCGACACAGGACCAGTCAGAGAAGTTATCCGCGACGGAGAAAACGGTTTGCTAGTCGATTACTTCTCACCGAAACAAGTAGCCGATCGCATTGATGAAGTTTTAGACCATCCTACCCGCATGGCAGAAATTCGCATCAAAGCCCGTCAAACCGCTCTAGAACGCTACAGTTTAGCTAAAATGCTGCCGCAACATTTACAACTAATTGAGCAAGTAGCAAATCGTTCCATGCCACCTACAGTTGGTATGGAACCAGAACGGGAATTAGCAGCATCTTTTGCAGTGAGAATTTAGCAATAAAGTTGTTCCGCACTAAACGTCTGGTCATCAGCTCTTCTGTGCGACTAAACCGCACAGGAGACTCCACCCAATAGACGATAAACATCGGAACATCTGGACGTTTTAGTTCCCCAATTAAATAATTTGACAGCTCTGAAGTTTGAATTCAGTTGTACTTAATCGGGTAGCTGAAAAACCCTGATTACGGTCTTGAGTAATTATGATTGCCGCCTCCTCAATTTACGCACATTTACCCTCTGTTTGGTCAGCTTTGAGAATAGCTATATTTTATAGATTTGTGCACGGGCTGCAAGAAAAGATGGACGTATTTATTGCGTATCAAGCCCGTTTGGGACTTATTTGGGCTTAAAATTTGTTTAAGTCCTGTTAAGTTAAAATCAACTAAGAAATACCCAAAGCTGTTTCAGACATCGTAATTAAATTATTTTTAGCAAAATTTTTCTGGTGAATTGGAATATCAATAATAAAGATTGCCCCCTGATTAGGAGATGAAATACAATTGAGCTGGCCCCCGTGTTTATCCACTACAATCTGATGGGAAATTGACAGCCCAATACCAGTACCCTTCCCAATAGGTTTAGTAGTAAAAAATGGCTCAAATAGGTGTTGGCTAATTTCTTCTGTCATACCAGGCCCGTTATCCTTAAAATAAATTAACACTCGATTAGATTCCGTGACCTCAGTGCGAATGAAAATCTGAGAAGGATTAGCTTTCATTTCACTTAACGAGCGCGTCGCATTATAATCATCTATGGCATCAATAGCATTAGCAACAAGATTCATAAACACCTGGTTAAGCTGACCCCCATAACACTCTACCAGAGGCAGGTTGCCGAATTCTTTTATCACCTCAATTGCAGGTCGATCGCCCCTTCCTTTAACACGGTTATGCAAAATTAACAGAGTGCTATCAATACCCTGGTGAATATCCACTGGTTTCATCTCAGATTCATCCAATCGCGAGAAGATTCGCAGCGACTGAACAATTTCGCGAATTCGGTCTACACCTACTTTCATTGAACTCAGCAATTTAGGTAAGTCTTCCACCAAAAAATCTAGTTCTATTTCGTCTATTTTCTGTTCAACTTTTGGACCTGCCTCCGGGAATTCTTGGTGATAAAGATTGACTAGATCGATCAAATTTTGGGTATAATCATGAGCGTAAGAAACATTCCCAAAAATAAAATTAACGGGATTATTGATTTCATGGGCTACACCTGCAACAAGCTGACCTAGAGAAGACATTTTTTCGCTCTGCACAAGTTTAGTCTGAGTGATTTGTAATTCTCGAAAAGCCTTTTCTAAACAATTAGTTTGGCTTCGCAATAAAGCTTCCGATTGTTGCAATTCCGCCTCTGCTTGCAGACGCTCTTGAATCTCCTGTTTGAGCAATTGATTGGATTGCAAAAGTTCAGCCGTCCTTTCCTCCACTCGCCTTTCCAACTCCGATGCCAGCTTCAACAGCGAGGATTCCGCTTCGACACGCTGTTCGATTTCTGCTTGCAAACACACATTTTTCTCTAGGAGTTTTTTCGACAGGTTGCGTAGCTTCATGTGGACATTAACACGAGCTAAAACTTCTTCATGCTGAAGAGGCTTAGTAATATAATCCACCGCACCAAGACTCAAACCTTTAACCTTATCCACCGTGTCAGCAAGAGCAGTCATAAAAATCACGGGAATGTCTCTCGTTAAATCATTCGCTTTCAAACGGCGACAAGTTTCAAACCCATCTATTCCGGGCATGAGCACATCCAACAGGATCAGATCCGGTGGGGCATATTCTACCTTCTGGAGAGCACTTTGCCCATCCCTAGCTACCAATACCTTGAAGCCAAAATCTGCCAAAAAATCGAACAGGACACCTAAATTAGTCCGAGTGTCATCTACGATTAAAATTGTGCTTTGTTCGGGAAGTTCGTTATTCATTATTTGGCAATCCTATATTTCTTAATAAACTCCAAGATTTGTTGTTCTTCAAATCCTTTCACTAACTGGCGTAGATGCGTAGCAAAGGGCCCCCATTGCTCATTGAGTTCTTCTAACTTTTTAGCTTCCTCCCCAATGGCTCGAAGATCGCCCATCATCGCTAAATTGAATAAAACGGCGATTACCTCATCGGGGGGAGCTAAGATTTCAGAACTTAGAGATTTTTTTTCTCCTTCTGCTTTCCTAATCTCTTCCAGATTTTCTTCATAAATCCATTCTAACCCTAAATGAGTACGTAATTTTTCTAAAAGCTCCTCGATGCGTATGGGTTTGGGAATAAAATCATTGCAACCTACCTCGACACTTTGTTGTCGATCAAAATCAAAAACGCTGGCAGAAGTAGCAATCACCACTAACTTAGCCTGATCTAGTGATTTGCGAATCCGGCGCGTTGCTTCTAAGCCACTCATTACGGGCATCATCAAGTCCATTAAAATACAGTCGGGTTTAAACTCGACCACCTTGTTTAAACAGTCCTGACCCTCCGTTGCTTCCAGAATTTCAAATCCTAACGGCTGAAGCATTCCCGCTATGATCGAGCGATTCTGCCACTTATCATCAGCTATGAGAATTTTTCGCTTTCGGCCTTTGAAACCAACGATTGTGTGGGCATTGGCTTTGGCTGCATTAGTAGCCCATTCCGATACCTCTGGCAAATCTAAATCGAACCAGAAAACGCTCCCTTGTCTTAATGTACTATTCACCTTTATTTCACCGCCCATCATCTGGACTAATTGGCGGCTAATTGCCAGTCCCAACCCGGTTCCTTCAACCTTGTGGTGAGTATCTCCTACTTGATGAAAAGGCAAAAATATGTCTTGCAATTGCTCTGGTGCCATACCCACTCCGGTATCTTCCACTTGAAACCGGATTTTGCCCTCCTGATATCCTACTTTGAATACCACCCCACCTTTTTCGGTAAACTTAATCGCATTGCCGAGTAAGTTGATTAAAACTTGCCGCAATCGTTTTTCATCACCCTGGACGGCAATAGGTAGTTGGGTAATGGGCTCGTAAATCAGGGAGATTCCTTTTTGTTCGGCCCGAATATTACAAATTTCAGCGATGCTTTCCAAAAATTGTGAGAAATGGAAATTACTCAAGTGGATTTCCATTTTTCGGGCTTCGATTTTGGACAGGTCTAAAATATCGTTAATCAGGGTTAAGAGGTGATCGCCACACTGACTAATGACGTTCAGACCATCTTTTTGCTGGTCAGCCAAGTTTTTTTGTCGTTTAAGGATTTGCGTGTAACCTAAAATGCCATTAAGTGGCGTTCGGAGTTCGTGGCTCATATTAGCAAGAAACTCACTCTTGGCAGAGTTCGCGGCTTTCGCTAATTCTTCGGCTTTTTGTAAATGGATATTTTTTTCTTGTAACTGTTGCGTTCTTTCTACCACCTTCGCTTCTAAAGTAGCGTTGGCTGCTGCTAAATCGTTATAAAGACGGGCATTTTCAATCGAAATAGCTGCTTGAGAAGATAAAACTTGTAAAACTTCTAAACGGTCGGGAGTAAAAGCACCTGTTGTGAGATTATTTTCTAAGTAAAGAATGCCAGTAAGTTTTCCTTGATGGACGATGGGAGTACATAATACTGACTTGGGTTTTTGGTTGACGATATAAGTATCCGCAGTGAAGGTTCCCTCACAATTCGCATCACTTAATACAACATTTTCCTGAGTTCTGGCAACATAGTTAATCAAAGATATGGGTAGTTGCTGACTGTTTTCCACTGGTATTGTTTGCAGCACTTCTACATCGCTATCTACGCTTCCATAGGCTTCTATTAGTAAAGTTCCCGCTTTTTCTAAGATGAAAATGCCACTTTGAGCGCCCGCATTCTCGATCGCAATTTTCATCAATTTCGCCAACAGCTTACTCAGTACAATTTCACCAGAAAGAGCTTGGGATGCTTTGATCACAGTAGCTAAATCTAGAGCTCCTGCACTTCCTCCACTCGTCGAGGTAGTGATCGTCGTGACCGGGCTACCTTGAATTTCGGGCTTGGCTATCCGGGAAAATATTTGAGGATATCTGGCTTCCAAATCTTTGACTATAGCTTTAGCTCCCCAGCGAATATATGCGTAGCGAGCATCGGTTAAATAAATGCGAGCGATTTTATCTTTAGAACGGGAAAAATAAAAGTCTCCTGCTAATTCGTTGGCTAATGCTTCTTCTTGAATATATCCCTGTTCTTTGGCTCCGGCTATAGCGCGATCGTAATAATCGCTCGCTTCTAAAGGTTGTCCCAAAACCCGCGCTTTTTCTGCTTCTACTAACTCATACTTGTGCTTAAAATTGCACGGGGCATGGAACGCCCAAGTCTTCATTCTTTCTTGGTTAGCTGCTACTACACTTAGATATTTTTCTTTCTCTTGTGGCGAGGCATTTGGATACAGTGCTAGGAGGGAAAGAGAATGGTAGAAGTTGTCGATACTCATGTGCATTAATCCTGCACCCATGCTGGCGTATTTTAATGCTAAATGAGCAATCATCACTGTTTGATTAAACTCTTTAAATAAATAAGATAGCATCATTTTGCCGGCATAATAGGCATAGAGCAAAGTCCCATTGTTAGAAGCTATAATTCCTGGCAGTAGTTCTTCTTCATTAAAGCTTGCACCTCGTAAATGGTATTTCTCTGAGTTTTTGTCCAATAAATTGTCAACTATTTGCTGGTGAACTTTTACAAAAAAAGTATCATATTCTTGTTTGAGCTGAATGGTCATAGCAACATATTTGGCCTGTTCTTGCTCAAGTTTTTGTAGTTCCCCTCCGCTAAATAATAAGTGATTGCAATAATTTGCTATACTGTGACAAGCATATTCTATATCTCCAGTTTCTATACCGATCTGAATTGCATCAACCAAAGATTCTAGGGTTTCCTTAAGCGGATCTTTCCAAAACCTTGCTAGACAATTAAATATACAAACTATTTTGGATTTCAGGGTAATTGCGTTAAATTTTTCTAGTAAATAAATAGCTAAGTTGCCAAATCGATATCCAGTATCTATGTCTCCTAATCCTCCACAGAGTAGCACTCCATACCAAACATAAGCAAAAGCAGATTCAGGCGAATTGCCATACTTAATAGACAAGGCTATTTTTGTATAAAGAATTTGCGGAAACATCGCAGGGTTTACAATAAAAGCTGGTGTTATAATAAGATTTAATATTCGCATAGCTGCGAGTTTATCGGGATCTGTCATTGTCGGCAAGTTAGCTAAGTCATCAACTATCAGTTCTTGAGGTGGTTCTTGCTCTAAGCTAATTCCGAACATTTCCAGAACGGCGAGTCCATTATCTATAGCTGATATTCTCCGATCTTGAGATATCTCTAATTGAATTCTAAGTTCGTAAACCTTGCCTTTTTCCAGAAGAGTTTTTGCTTGTTTCAGGCTGGTCTCAGACAACTTGTGTGATCGCTCATAATTAGTGTTTATATATTCAGTTTCTGCAGCTTCCAGATGGAGGTTTAATGTCAGATCGTATTGACTCTGCCAGCTATCCTCCGCGAGAAGTCCTAAACCCACATTCAAATATTTAACAGCAGACTCATAAGCAGTAGCAGCTTTGGCTTTCTGTCCGGCAATCAGATTGAGTTCTGCCAACTCATATCTTTCTAACTCCAACGTGATTAAATCCGTTCCATAATTTAGTTGGTTAACCAGTGCAAAGATATTTTCTTTTCGTTCTTCAGGGGTTGTGGAATTAAGCAGTAGTTGACCAATTTCTCGGTGAGTTTCTTTTTTTCGATCGTCTGGTATCAGAGAATAAGACGCCTGTTGCACTCGGTCATGCAAAAATTTGTAGGTGACATTA
Source organism: Microcoleus sp. Pol14D4 (assembly GCF_036701245.1). Taxonomy (NCBI): domain Bacteria; kingdom Bacillati; phylum Cyanobacteriota; class Cyanophyceae; order Oscillatoriales; family Microcoleaceae; genus Microcoleus; species Microcoleus sp. Pol14D4. The sequence continues at coordinate 16,820 of NZ_JAUBQM010000039.1, read as the reverse complement.
AACTGATCCGTTGAGTTTTCTGTAGATATTTCCGAGTCAAATAGCAGGGGGATTTTGTAGGAATTATTTAGTGGAAGAACGAAACCAGCTTGCAGCGCTTCCCATAAATTCATTGCCGTCTCTGACTGAGATTTTTTATTAGCAATTGCCAAAACATCTAAACTAAATTTATCTCCTATACAGGCAGCTAATTTTAAGACATTCTGCGTCGGGGACGATAGCTTTTGAATTTGGCTGACCATCAATTCGACGACATTATCGCTGATATCAATGTCTTGAAGCAGTTGCATATCCCACTGCCAACAAACTTGATTGAAATCAAAGGAGAGGAGTTTGTCTTGATAAAGGGATTTGAGCAGTTGAGTTAAGAAGAAGGGATTTCCCTGGGTTTTCTTAAAAACTAACTCAGCCAGGGGCAAAACTTCGGAAATGTGACTGCGAAGGGTTTCGCTCACTAATTGGTTGACATGAGATAGCTCCAAAGATTTGAGGATAATATTATTTACTGTTGCCCTGGTATTTTGAATTTGCTCTAATGTATAAATTAACGGATGAGTGGCACTGACTTCATTATCCCGGTAAGCCCCAATTAATAGCAGATATTTACTATCTGGATGGGTCATAATTAGCTGGATAAGCTTGAGGGAAGCCGCATCTGCCCACTGCAAGTCATCCAAAAATATCACTAGGGGGTGTTCGGGTTTACTAAACACCTGTATAAATTTTTGAAACACTCGATTAAATCGGTTTTGAGATTCAGTGGGTCCCAAAGTCGGAACCGCAGGCTGTGGATCAATAATCTTTTCTACTTCGGGAATAACCTCAATAATAATTGACCCATTGGCACCAAATGCTTCGATAATTTTAGTTTTCCAAATTGCTATTTGAGCAGAATTTTCAGTGAGCAGTTGCCGCATCAATCCTTGAAATGCTTGAATTAAAGCAGCATAAGGAATATTCCGCTTAAATTGGTCAAATTTACCCGAAATAAAATACCCTCGTGCTCCGACTATAGGTTTATCAACTTCGTTAACTAAGGAAGATTTGCCGATACCTGAATAACCCGAAACTAGCATCATTTCCGTTGTCCCACCACTGACGCGAGCGAAGGCTTCTAGCAAACTAGCAACTTCTCTTTCCCGTCCATAGAGTTTTTGCGGAATCATAAATTGGCTGTAGGAATCTAGTTGACCTATAATAAAGGGGAAAATCTCTCCAGCAGAAAGCATTTGCTGGCAGGTTTCCAAGTCAATTTTTATTCCGAAAGCACTTTGATATCTATCTTCAGCAGTTTTAGATAATAATTTCATTACAATTTCAGAAACTGCATCCGGGATTTCGGGATTCAGCTTTTGAGGTGGTATAGGTGCTTTAGCTATATGGCAATGAACGAATTCCAGGGGGTCTTTTGCGGAAAAAGGTAGTTTACCTGTCAGCATTTCATAAAATGTAATACCGAGGGAGTAAAAGTCGGTGCGGTAGTCAACTGAGCGGTTCATTCTGCCGGTTTGTTCCGGCGACATATAAGCAAGAGTTCCTTCTAATAAGTTGGGATTGGTGATAGTTTGATTTTCTCGCTCTAAAAGAGAAGCAATGCTAAAGTCAATAATTTTTACTTCTTTTGTCTCTGGATCTATTAATATATTTTGGGGTTTAATGTCTTTATGGATAACATTACTCTGATGGATATCTCCCAGAGTTGTTGCTAACTGAATTCCGATTGTTATAAATGCGTTTATAGCCAATGGTTGATTGTTAAGAAAATCTTTCAAAGATTGACCGCTAAAATTTTCTACTATCAGCGCTAAACCGTTATTATAGTTTTCTAACGCTATGGGCTTAACTATTCCTTCACTGTCTAAATGTCTGAGGATTTTATGTTCGTGTCTTAAGCGGGAAATTTCTTCGATTGTCGGATGCTCGGCTTTGAAGGTTTTGATAATTGCTGAGGTTCGATCAATATCTTTGGTGCCGCGATAAATAATAGTATTTACACTTTCGTAAATCGCTTCACGGAGGTTGTAACCGAAAATAGTAATACTCATGTGCGTAATTTCACTAATAAAAAATTGAAAAGCAGGCGGTATTTTAGTAAGGATACTGATATTTATGACAGAACCGAATTAAAAAAACTATTTTCTATGCACTTTAAAAAAGTATAATCTAAGCTTTTTGAATAATATTTAAATTTTAACAAATCTCAATATGCTTGTTTGATACTTAATATGCGAGAATCTTTAAACTTTATTAAGTATTTAAGTAAAGTCCTGAAAAAATTAACGACAAAATTGCTGAATCTACCGGGTGTGATAGTATAGTATAGCTTGGACACAGAAGAGACGATTATTTTATCGGTTAGAGTAATAAAGAAAAAATTAGGTAGCTCACTATGTAGTCTAACCAATTATTTTCTTTATCAAAATAACGTAGTCTTGCATAGTCAGCACTACCTTATTTTAACAGGAAGAAATGGCTGTACTTGCTTGAAAGTACCGATTTTTGTTATTTTGGTTAAAACTCAACTAAATTTTTATGAAATCAACTACTAGGGCGCTGAAAGAATGGAATGTAGCAGTTAATGCTTTGGAACAAGGTCAAACGATTGTGCTGTTGCGGAAGGGGGGAATTCGCGAGCAAGCAGGACAGTTCAATGTCACTGACAAACAGGTTTTGCTGTATCCAACTTTTGAACACCAACAGCCGGATTTATTAAAGCCGGATTTTGCACATCAAGTCAAGACTGTCGAATCTGGCTGGCATCCTGAAGTTATTAGAATTGGCAGTTGGGCTGAGATTACCGATGTTTTTTTGGTAGCTTGGGAACCGGCAATTACTGCGCTGTTTCCTTACCATATTTGGAATGAAACATTTGTCAGCGATCGCCTGAAATGGAAACAAACTCAGCCAATTTATATTTTATTGCTGCGGGCTTATCGCCTTGCAGAAACCAGAGAAATTCCCTACATTCCTGAATACGGCGGTTGCCGTTCTTGGATCGATTTGGCTGATGCTATTTCGCTGGAGGGAAGCCAAGCTGTTTTGAGCGATCTAGAGTACATGGAACGCTCAAATGAAATCCGCAATCTGATAGCGAATCCTGCGAATGCTTCTGGTTCGTAGAGAGTGACAACGCTGACGGAAGGTAGTCAGGATTTTAGTCCTCATTAAGAGTTTTTAATGTACTTTTTGAGAGGCGCGCTTCTACGAAACCCAACCCAAAATCCGCAGCTAAGGCCATTAAAGCCGCCGGAATTGCCCCAGCCAAAAGTAACTGATTGTTGACGGTAGCAACGCCACGAAAAATAAACACCCCCAAGCCACCCGCGCCAATTGCAGCGGCGATTGTAGCAAGTCCGATCGCAATTACTGCGGCAACTCGCACCCCCGCCAGAATCACGCCCAGCGCCAGGGGAATTTCCACTTGCCATAACAGTTGCATATCAGTCATCCCCATGCCTCTTCCTGCTTCCGTAATCGCTGGATCGACGCCGACAATACCAGTATAAGTATTGCGGATAATTGGCAGTAAAGAATACAGAGTGAGGGCGATAATTGCCGTGCGATCGCCTATTCCACCCACTACCGGCACCGGGATTAGCAAGCCAAACAAAGCTAAACTGGGAATTGTTTGCATAATATTAGCAAATCCCAAAATTGGCTTTTTCAATTTTGGTTTTCTCGTGGCTAAAATTCCCAGGGGAATCCCCACAATAATAGCGATAAAAATTGCAACAGTTACTAAATATAAGTGTTCACTTGCGCGCTGAACTATCTCAGCGCCATAGCGGTTGATAAATTGCATCATGTGGGCATTAGTAATTAGGAATTCGGAATTGTAAATTATGGTATAATCGAATATCTCGTAGGAGTGGGTTCCCCAATATATTTAATTTCCAGCCACCAGCTTCAAAAACCCAGCCATACCCCTAAACGAATGATGCGATCGCACATCATATTATTACCCCGTTCCGGGCAATTGCAAACATTCAAGAAATGCGAGAGCTTCTGGATGCTGAGATTTTAGAAAATCATCGGGCGAACCCAATTCAACCAACCGTCCGTCTTGCATCAAACCAATTCTCGAAGCTAACAAAAAAGCTTCTTGAATGCCGTGAGTCACAAAAATCACAGTTTTGCCGAGTTGCTGCTGCAATTGACCGAATTCCCGCTGTAATTCCAGACGAGTAATCGGGTCTAAAGCACCAAACGGTTCGTCCATTAACAATATCGGAGGGTCAGCCGCTAGTGCTCTAGCGACGCCTACCCGCTGTCGCTGTCCGCCGGATAACTGATGGGGATAGCGTTTGGCGAAGTGCTGGGGGTCGAGGTTGACTAATTCTAACAGTTTGCGGACGCGAGATTGAATACGATCGGCCTCCCAACCTTCTAATTTTGGCACTAAACCGACGTTTTGCTCGACGGTAAAATGGGGAAACAAACCGATTTCTTGAATCACATAGCCAATTTTTCGGCGTAGTTGAATTGGGTTCCACTGAGTTGTCGGTTTTCTCATGACAAGAACTTCGCCGCTGCTTGGCGTTAGTAAATTATTAATCAATTTCATGGTAGTAGTTTTGCCACTACCGCTGCGTCCCAGCAATACTAAAACTTCTCCTTGCAGCACTTTGAAATTGAGTTTTTCTACTAAATGCCTGCGGTTGAGGCGATATGTCACGTCGAGGCATTCGACAGCAACTTCATTATTGAGAGGCATGATTAGTTCCGGTGATTTGGGTTTTCAGGAATTTTAGAACTTACAGACAAGGGGCTAGAAACCCGGTTTTTTTCTTAGATAATTTGCTGCTTAACCCAGGATTTGTTAGAGAAACCGCGTTTATGACCGTAAGTCCTAAAATTCAAATCAGCGAGCATCGGGGGACAATTCCCAATTCCCAATTCTCAAATCTAAAATCTAAAATCGACTTGATTTTGCCATTCTAGCAGTAAGGCTCGACATTGGAGGCAAGTTAATTCTTTGAGCAAGTCGCGAATTCCGTCTGGGGTGAGAGGATATTCAGCACCGATCAGTTCGGCGTTTACTGTTGCTGTAGGGTGCAATTCTGCAACAAAACCGTAGAGTTTTTGATTGGAGAAGGAACTGTTTATTGCCCAGCCGACGGTGTTAATCGGTTCGATGCGGGCGATCGCACTTTCTGTCACGCCTAGTTCTTTCTTGAGTATAGCTGGAACTTCCGCTGCTGGTGTGGCTTCGGCTTCTACGCGACCGCCGGGAAAATCCAGGGTTGCTTCTGCCACGCCGGGGCGATACATCGGTGGGGGAAACAGCAATTTGTCAGCTTGAATGGTCAAAATTACCACTGAATCTGCTCTTTCTACTCGCCAATATTCTACTGTTTTTCCTTCGGTTGTTTCGAGATGTTCGGCGATTAGTTTTACCCAATGAGAGTTGATTTCTATAAAGCGGTCTAGAGTTTTCCACTGGGATTTGGCAGTTTGGTTCATGTCGGAATTTTTGAAATAAATCATATCAATTCCGGTTGCACCGGAATGATGTTGACTGTTCACTGTTGACTGTTGACTGTGAATCGAACAACTGAAAATTGCGCCGAGATAGGTGGCGACTTGTAACAATCATTCATGAATTGCCCTCTAATTTATCATTCCGATGCAGCGGGAAACGATATCAGATGTTGTTTGCTATGGTAGGCGAGCGTTGCCGAGCTGAACAATAGCCGAGCGACCTTTTCAGCTTTGAGCCAGTTTTTTCCTCTCGATTGTAAATTTTTGCTACAACCTTACACATTCGCCTAGATAATTCCGTAACATAGACTACATAATCAAAGTTTATCTGCGCCTTCGCTCTGCGTTGTTTCAACCGCGCCCTGGTGCAGACTCTTAGCTAGACAGGAGTAGTTATGCAACTGCAAACAGATATTCGTACTTGGCAATCCCAATCAACGCCCGGAAGCTTCGCCAGTGTCCGCGACTGGGAAAAATTTGGCTGCGCCGTACCTGCACCCAAATTGGCTCCTTCTATGTGGGTTAAATTGTTCAATCCGCCAACCGCATTCAGCTTTGACGAAGCGTGGCTGTTGTGTGAATGTTCGGAAGAACAGTGGCTAGCTTGGATTCCTGATTATGGCGAAATTTTACTGAGTACACATGAATTTTGCGCTCCTAAATCGTGAATTACGCAGACAAACTTTCATAAACCAGGTGTTAAAATCCATATTCTTCGGGTTCCACGGGATTTTTTGGAAAAAAGCTGGTTTCTGCGTAATTATGTCGTTTGCAGTGAGGAATGCAAGTCCTTAAACTTTGATAAGGGCTTGCATTCCTCACTGCAAACCTCTTATATGATGTCGTTTCAGCCGATCTCATATAAGTCCCAATAGATATTAATTGAAATTTCGCCAACAAAAAGAGCAATAGGTTTTCTATTGCTCTTTTTGTTCAAAAACACTCTCTAGTTTTTATCTTTAAGATAGCGGAAGTTATATCAACTGGCCTCGATTGACCCCAATATCGCTGCGGTGACGGGTTTACTGTATCGATGCTTGCATGGGAGATATTGGTGAACCCGCCCTTACAGCAATTACGGCCAATTTAGCCCCTGTGATATTGCTGGCTTATTTGCAAACTGCACGGTTATTTGCGTTTCTGACAATCGTGCCTACTCTACCATTAATCTGAATCGGGTTTTTAGTGCTGGCTCGAATCAAAAGTGGTTGTTTGGCGAGACATTCTCTGATTGATGCTGCCCAGGCGGTGAGAGCTCCGGTGTATTCTGTACGACCCGCTGGGGCGCGAAACTGATCGGTAATTAGGAAATCCGAGGTGATGCTAGTGTCAGTAGCAACATTGGTAATAATTGGAAAGTCAAAGGCTCTGGGTAATGTTCTGTCCTGGATTCGGCCCGGTAGCAACTGGTAATTCTTCGAGCCACCCTTGTAGTCAATACCTGCTTGAGGGCTTGTGGGAGGGCTTGTTTGAGCCAAGGCGGAAACAGGCAAGCTTGCTACCAAAACGGTGCAGCAACTCCAAAATAATTTCGATTTCATCTGATTCATCTCCTCAACTTTATGACGATTAGCACTAATTTAGGTATGCTCAAAAGACACTAGCTTTTATTGAGAAAGCGCCTGATGATATTGAGCTTTTGAGTTCGAGTTCAACTTACCTAATTTATTACCAAACATCTTCAAAAATGTTAAAACTGGTTTGCCTGACAAACTGTAGAAAAGTTTCAGTTGAGTTAGATATTTACACATCTGAAGTTGTTACAGCATTGGGGAGTCGGTTTTACCAGAATGATTCATTTTTGAGCGATGTCACTGGAACTTTATCAAATTTTGTCTCAGATATCAAGTTTTGCCGATCGCGTATCGCGTTTTAACACTGGTTTGCTGCTCGATCGATGTTTGAGTGTGGCGCCCTATACCAGGGCGAGAAAGATGCTAGAGTGCATCGATGGGCGTTTGAGTATTTTCAGGCGACAATAGACAGAGAAGGGGCTTGAAAATAGGTGATTTTAGTGGAAGATAGTAAATTTATCGACGTATCGGACATCATGGGTGTTCCCGTGGCTCCGGCGGGTTACAAATCCGGCTTTGTGGGTATTGTCGGACGCCCGAATGTCGGAAAATCAACGCTGATGAATCAGTTGGTGGGGCAGAAAATTGCGATTACTTCGCCGGTGTCTCAGACGACGCGTAACAGGCTGCGGGGCATCCTAACGACACCGGAAGCACAAATTATTTTTGTAGATACTCCCGGAATTCACAAGCCGCACCACCAATTGGGCAAGGTTTTGGTGCAGAATGCCCGCACAGCCATTCAGTCGGTGGATGTAGTGCTGTTTGTGGTGGATGGTTCGGTGGAATCGGGAGGGGGCGATCGATATATTATCGAAATTCTCAGCAATATCGGCATTCCGGTGATTTTGGGGATGAATAAGTTGGACGAACAACCGGAGGATTCCGTGTTGATCGATCGAACTTACGAGCAAATTGTCAATCCTGAGTGGCCTGTAGTGAAATTTTCCGCTCTCACGGGCGAGGGTGTCGAGCCGCTGCAAAAATTGTTAATCGAACATTTGGAGGTTGGGCCTTATTATTATCCGCCAGATTTGGTGACTGACCAGCCGGAACGCTTTATTATGGGCGAATTGATTCGGGAACAGATTTTGCTGCTGACGCGGGAAGAAGTGCCGCATTCGGTAGCAATCGCGATCGACATTGTTCAAGAAGAAGCCAAAATTACGCGCATTCTGGCGACAATTCACGTCGAACGGGATTCCCAAAAAGGTATTTTAATCGGTAAAAGCGGCAGTATGCTGAAGTCGATCGGCAGTGCGGCCCGGGAACAGATTCAAAAGTTAATTGAAGGCAAAGTGTATTTGGAATTATTTGTCAAGGTGCAGCCGAAATGGCGACAGTCGCGCACTCGTTTGGCGGAATTGGGCTATCGGGTAGAAGAATAAAACTTTATCTGTTGGCAGTTTCCCTCTCTTAATCCTGATGTGCTCAGAAGCAGAGTTGAGAACTTCATCGAAACCACCAAGGAGGAGTGTATGTCGTTAACAGGTATAGCCAAGGAAACATTACAGATTCTAGAAAAAGGCGAGTTCATTTCAAAGTACGGCCATGTTATTAATTTTGCTACCGAGCAGAAGCTGGCAGAGAAAAATACTAAGTTGTATCGACCCGAAGAAGTTGAAAATTTATTGCAAAATACGCAATGTGATGCGAAACAGAGTCTTTTAGTGGAAGTTACCGATGAGACCACTCAAGTAGCCGCCTACCGTTTGGTAAAAGGTGAAGGTTGCCGCGATCTCGTGCTCCTAAACTATGCCTCCGCTCGAAATCCTGGCGGCGGATTTATTAATGGTGCAAAAGCACAAGAAGAAGATTTGGCTCGCTGTTCCGGGTTATATCCCTGTCAATTGACACAACCCGAGTATTATGAAGCAAACCGATCGCAAGATTCTCTTCTTTACACCGATTACCTGATTTATTCTCCAAAAGTTCCTTGGTTTAGAATCCGCAGTCGTGAATTGCTCGATGATTATTTTTTAGCATCTGTTATTACTGCGCCCGCACCAAATGCAGGTCAAGTATTGCGTCGCGATCCCAATGCGCTTCCCGATATTGAAAAAGCATTGCGGCGACGTGCTGGATATGTACTTGCGGTGGCACAAGATAATGGACATCGATCGTTGTTACTCGGTGCGTGGGGGTGTGGCGTGTTTTGCAACGATGCCAGTATGGTAGCAGATGCTTTTGGTCAGTGGCTTGAGAGTCCGCGATTTCATGGATGTTTCGATCGTGTAGTTTTTGGTATATACGATTCGGCTAAGAGTAAGGATACATTGAAGGCATTTAAAAATAGATTTAAGTAAAAGTATTGCATTCTCAGCCTCGCTGTCGTCAATGCCTCTAACAATCCCAACGCACGCCGACTTTCTGGAGGTCATCGGCTGGAGTTTGAGGTAGTCTTTAGCAGGCGATTGGGAGCGTTATCTCGCAAACACTGCCTGACCTTGGAGATGATTCGGAAGCTCGATCGAGAGCTTTACCTACAGAAAATTGGTAGAATAAATAGATACGCTTCGCTCGCGCACCCATGCAACAAGCTAGTATATCCAATCTTTTCACCAAACATCAAACTAGGAGATTCTCAAAAATTCCAACTATGAACTACCGAAACCACATCACGATCGAAGCAAATAAACGCGGTGGTAAGCCTTGTGTGCGCGGCTTGCGAATTACGGTTTATGAAGTGCTTGAGTACCTGGCTTCGGAGATGACCGAAGCCGAAATTCAAGGGCGATTTTCCCGATTTGACGCGAGAAGATTTAAAAGCCTGCATTGCTTATGCTGCTGACCGCGAGCGTCGGTTTATGACCGAAAGCATCCAGGATACAAGCCCCCGAATTTATCCGTGGGGTCAAGGCTTCAATCTAAAATCTAAAATCTAAAATCTAAAATCGATTGACCGCGACCTTATCCGCATGAAATTACTTTTTGATGAAAATTTGTCGCCCGAGTTGCCGAACCGTTTGAGCGATATTTTCCCAAATTCGCTTCACGTTCGAGATGTGGGGATGAAAGCAACGATCGACCCAATAGTTTGGGATTATGCAAAAGATATGACTGAGCGCACAAGAGTGCAAACCCAGTCAGCCTGGGAACCCTAGCAATAGGGATATTTTGACAGAAATGTCTTAAGAATCCCCGTACTTTCAGGTCGAGGAGTGTCAAAGGATTTCTACATACCCTTCTGTTCCATGTACGCGAATTCGTTGCCCATCTTCGATCAGTTTGGTGGCATTTTCTACTCCGACAACTGCCGGTAAGCCATATTCACGTGCGATAACTGCTCCATGGGTCATCAGTCCACCAACTTCGGTGACTAGACCTTTTATGGATACAAATAATGGTGTCCAGCTAGGGTCAGTAAACGAGGTGACTAATATATCTCCATCTTCTAGATCCGCGTCTTCCATCTTTAGGATGACACGTGCTCGTCCCTCTATAACTCCGGAAGAAACAGCCAGGCCTACAATAGCTTCAGCCGGGAGATTTTCTCGTTTGTACGCACCGGCAATCATTTCACCATCAGAAGTGAGAACACGTGGGGGAGTTAGTTTTTCAAATGATCTGTACTCGTCTTTTCGTTTGCTGACGATCTGGTAATCCAGTTTATTTGTGCGTACAACTTCGTGCAGTTCTTCAAAAGTGAGGTAGTAAATATCCTCTCTTTCATGAATAACGTTGGCTTGTACGAGTTGTTCGGCTTCTTTCAGCAACGCCTGCTTATAAACGAAGTAGCGATTAACGATGCCGTATTTTGGATATTCACGATAGCCTGCGAAATTCCGGACTAGGCCGATCATCCGCTTTGTTTCTTTGGCTTTTTGTTCACCATCCGGTAATTGCTTCAATCGTTCTAACAACTCTTGTTCTTTGTTCAAAGCCGCCTGTCGCCCCTGCTCAAATTTCCGCTTGCCGGCACCAGGCTCAAAGTTTTTGATGTTACTAAGGATTATGGGAAAAAGTGTCGTAGGTTTTTCGCTCCAACGAGTTCTAGTAATATCGATTTCTCCGGCACATCGCATTCCGTATTTGTTGAGAAAAGCATAGATGGCGTCCTGGGCTTCCTGTCCACCATCAAGCTTAACCAGCTCATACAAAAAGCTATCGTCTTTTATATGTTGCAAGTAATTGATTACTTCTGGATACGGGCGAATCACATCTGCAACATCCAACAACTCCAGACCCATTTCCGAAGTAATATTGTTGGATACGGATTGAGAAAGCGTGTCTGCTACGTTCTTTTCACCTAACCACTCCATCATTTTCTCATTGATCCAGGAGGAAGCATTCATACCAGTCATAAGCACACCAAAACTCTGTGAATCAGAGTTGGTCTTCTTTAATTGCTGGATATCTTCCAGGATAAAATCAAACAGATCCGATCCTGATTTCGTTTGGATGGTTTGTTTTAACGCTTCGATCGAGGTTTGACTCTGTTGAATCAAATCAGCAACAATCGCCGGATCGTAGTCGTTTAGGGTTTGAAAATCAGCAGGCGATCGACCTTTACTGCTTTTGCCGAGACTCCGATCGTCGGGTAACGATTTTATAAAATCTCCCCGCTCTATGATGGTTGTAAGTGCGTCTTTCATGAGCGGATCGGATTTTCCCAATGTGACGTTTAATACAGTTTCTCTGCCGACAGGTGAAGCCAGCGTCGCTGTAATATCAACAAATAACCTTCCACCAGCAGTGTGCATGGGTGCATGGGTCGTTAACAGGAAAAAAGACAATCCCAATGGTTTCATGGCATCGGTCATCATTTGGTTGTGACCGACAGAAACAAAGACGCGGTTTTCCCGATCGTTCGCTTCAGGGATGGGGTATAAAGTAGTGATTGGCCGACTCTGGACAATATAAAATGTATCATCAACCAAACACAATTCGATGTCCTGGGGGCTGCCGAAATGTTCTTCGATCTTTCTGCCCGTGCGCTCAAGCTGTACAATCTGCTCATCCGTCAGCGCTTGCCTATTCTGTCTCTCAGGCTCAATTTCCTGTTCTTTCGTACCGCCATCTTTTAAGGCATAAACAGCCAGTTTCTTGGTAGATATTTTCTTATCGACAATCGTGCCGTTACACACTTTATAGTTATCGGCATTCACCAGGCCGGAGACCAAGGCCTCGCCAAGTCCGAAGCTGGCATCAATGGATAACACTTTTCTATTAGAAGTGACGGGATCGGCAGTAAACAAAATTCCTGCCACCTGCGGGAAGACCATCTTCTGAACAACCACAGACAGGTGGACTTTACGGTGGTCGAAGCCGTTTTGAAGGCGGTAAATTACTGCTCTCTCGGTAAATAGCGATGCCCAGCACTTGCTGATATGCTGATAGATTGCCTCCTTTCCGATAATGTTCAAATACGTATCCTGCTGGCCTGCAAAAGAGGCCGTCGGTAAATCCTCAGCAGTTGCGCTGGATCGTACTGCATAGGCATTTTTTTCATCAAGCCTGGAGAGGAGGCGGGCGATCTCTTGATTAATGTCTTGAGGAATGGCTATCCCTTCGATGACCCTACGAATCTCACCGCTAAGTTCACCGATTTTATCCCGGTCTTCCACTTTTAGAAGGGATAAGCGATCGAGTAATTCGTTAATCGACGGCGTTTCCCGAATGATTCTTTTAAAGGCTTCAGTAGAAATACAGTAGCCATCCGGTACGCGGATTCCTTCAATCTTGGAAAGTTCCCCCAGGTTTGCGCCTTTACCCCCAACAAGCATGATTTTTGTTTTGTCTATGTCCTGAAAACCAAGCACATAGGAACTCATATATTTACCTCCTGTGGCAATTCCTTCTTTGATAATTTTGATGACATCCTTCGGGCTAAAATGATTTACCGGAGTATTGTACTTGAACTCGACTTTAGCAAATCAGAAAGAGGATGCGAGCAGTTGAATCAACTGTTCGCGTTCTGCATCAAGCAATAAAACCGGAGTGGGGTTGAGAACAGGTCGGGAAGTCGAAATCGCCCCCTGGCCCAACAACAATAGAACGCGATTCCAACAACAGTAAAGTAAACTGAAAGCAGTCCCATTCGCCCCAGTTGACCTATGCCGCGTTGGTTCAATACTGCCGGCCCTTGCCGCGATGACATCCACTATCTGCTTCCTGCCACCCGTCGCCTCCGGAATTTAGAGCGACTGATTGCTCAGGAGAACTATTTTGTCATGCATGCACCCCGGCAAGTGGGAAAAACCACTGCTATGCTAGCGTTAGCTAAACAACTCACCGAAAGCGGACAATACACCGCCGTGATGCTGTCAGTTGAAGTGGGCGCACCCTTCAGTCAAGACATCGCGGGTGCAGAAGAGGCTATTTTGGGGGCTTGGCGAGATAACATTTCCGTCCGTCTCCCACTCGAACTGCAACCGCCTGACTGGACAGCGATGCAATCGGGACAGAAAATTCGGGCTGCTTTACAAGCTTGGGCACAAGTTTCATCTCGTCCTTTGGTCATTTTTATCGACGAAATTGACGCACTACAAGACCAAGCGTTGATTTCTATTCTGCGGCAATTACGCGATGGTTATCCCAATCGCCCGAAAGCGTTTCCGCAATCGGTGGGTTTAATTGGTTTGCGGGATGTTCGCGATTACAAAGTGGCTGCGGGGGGAAGCGATCGACTCAATACATCCAGTCCGTTTAATATTAAAGTGCGATCGATTACTCTGAGAGATTTTAATGCCTCAGAAGTCGCGGAACTCTACGCGCAACATACCCAAGATACCGGACAAGTTTTTACACCTGAAGCCGTAGCCTTAGCTTTTGAACTGACTCAGGGACAACCTTGGTTAGTGAATGCTTTAGCTAAGGAAATTGTAGAAGAATTAGTAACGGATGAATCTATAGAAATTACACCCGAACATATTTGGGCAGCCAAAGAAATTTTAATCAAACGACAAGATACGCATTTAGATAGTTTGGCAGAACGACTGCGAGAAAACCGAGTTAAAGCCATTATTGAGCCGATGCTAGCCGGACGAGAATTGCCAGAGTCTTCTAATGACGATCGCCAATACCTCGTAGATTTGGGCTTGCTCAAACGAGATCCAGCCGGGGGTTTAGTCATCGCCAATCCGATTTATCGAGAAGTGTTGCCGCGAGTTTTGGCGCAAGGGCCGCAAGATAGTTTACCGATTATCCGTCCGAGTTGGTTGAACGATCGCGGCGAACTGATTCCTGATGCACTCCTTCAAGCGTTTCTCGCATTTTGGCTACAGCATGGCGAACCGTTACTCAAAAGTGCTTCTTATCCCGAAATTGCACCGCATTTAGTGTTGATGGCGTTTCTGCATCGGGTGATTAATGGTGGGGGAACATTGGAGCGGGAATATGCGATTGGACGCGACAGAATGGATTTATGTTTGCGTTATGGTCAGGTAACATTGGGAATTGAACTGAAGGTTTGGCGAACTCGGAAAGTCGATCCGTTGAGTAAAGGGTTGGAACAGTTAGATGGATATTTGGCTCGATTGGGACAAGATGAAGGGTGGTTGGTGATATTCGATCGTCGCGAGAATGCACCGGAGTTAGAAGAACGACTGAAAACTGAAATTCAGACTACCCCGATGGGTCGGTTAATTACAGTGATTCGTGCGTGAAGAAGTTGTGATGAATGTCTCGATTTTTCCGATCGCCGAAAGTGTGCTATCGACTCTCATCTAAAATATAATAAAGAAGGGGTTGACATACACTATCGAGCTGCGGTATTACTCGATTATATCCAGTATTATACCGCAACTGCAATACAATTATTCGATCCCGCACCCATGTAACAAGCTAGTATATCTAATCTTTTCGCCAAACCTCAAACGAGGAGATTCTCAAAAATTCCAACTATGAACTACCGAAACCACATCACGATCGAAGCAAATAAACGCGGTGGTAAGCCTTGTGTACGCGGCTTGCGAATTACGGTTTATGAAGTGCTTGAGTACCTGGCTTCCGAGATGACCGAAGCAGAAATTCAAGGGCGATTTTCCCGATTTGACGCGAGAAGATTTAAAAGCTTGCATTGCTTATGCTGCTGACCGCGAGCGTCGGTTTATGACCGATCCCTTATCGGCATGAAATTACTGTTTGATGAAAACTTGTCGCCCAAGTTGCCGAATCGTTTGAGCGATATTTTTCCAAATTCGCTTCACGTTCGAGATGTGGGAATGAAAGCAACGATCGACCCAATAGTTTGGGATTATGCCAAAGACAATAATTTGATGATTGTCTCGAAAGACGCAGATATGCACGACCTGAGCTTAGTATTTGGGAATCCACCGAAAGTTATTTGGCTTTTCCTTGGAAACTGTTCGACATTGCAAGTTAAAAATTTGCTACGTCGGCATTTTAACGCGATCGAATTATTTTATGAAGACGAGAATTTATCGCTGCTTGCTTTATCATAATGCACCGATGGCTTTGGGCCTATTTCCACGTTTTTTACAAAGGGAGACAACAGAATGGCGATCGGCGCGAGAATGCACCGGAGTAGGAATAACGGTTGAATACTGAAATTCAGACAACGAATATGGGGCGATCAATTACAGTGATTCGTGCGTGAAGAAGTTCTGATGAATGTCTTGATTTTTCCGATCGCCGAGAGTGTTCGATCGACTCTCATCTAAAATATAATAAAGATAACTTTTTTCAGTGCGACGGCTTAAGTGATTGAGTCGAATCGTGCGGCGAACTCGATCGAGGAAAGGAGATTCTGATGGGAGTAAGAAGGGGTTGACATACATCCTTGAGCTGCGGTATAATTCGACTATATCCAGTATTGTACCGCAACTGCAATACAATTATAAGTTAGACTAGAACGCCACCATGGACAATATTCCAGACACGTATATTGATTTAATGGCTATAGTTAGGGAAAGATTAGATACAATCAATAAGATTAAAATACTGGGCAAAGAAAGTTTTTATTTGTCAGAAACTGTTGCACTTCACGGAAGAAAGATAATTGAAGCTATTGCATTTTCCTGCTTGTTAGCGGTTGACAATAGTCTTAAAGCAATTCCTAGAGAGGCGAAAGGTCAGTATAATGCAGAAAAAATTTTCAAAACCTTAAGGAATAAAGGGATAAATGCTTTACAAAATCCCTCAATCATCAGGCAAGCCAGTGAAGAAGAGAAAAATCAACATAATGTAAATATAGTGATAGAAGGTATTCCTTCCAAATGCCTAACATATGACGATCTCATTAGTATTTATCAAAATCTGCACAATTGGTTGCATGAGTTAAATCCCTATACTAAAAAGGGCCACACTGAATTTAATAATACAAATCGTGTGCAACTATGGAACGATATATCCAGGCTAGAAGGTATGGTTGAGCATCATGCCATGACCGTGAGAGGTATTGGTTTTTATTGTACTTTGCGCGATAAAGATACTAGGGATACCAAAATGATAGCTATAGCCTTTCTCACAAAGATGAGGTATGATGTTACTGACACTCATTCATGAGGGTCAAACAGAGAACACACGATCGAATGAACTATAATTATATGGTTCAGTAAAGCCACGCGAAAGCGATAGCACACATAATAGCATTTTTCTGACAGCACGATCTGGTTGACTTACAACACGTTTACTTGTACTCCTCTTCATACATTGTTAAAAATGAAAACTTATTCGATTGATTTTAGGCAAAAAATTCTTGATACTTATCATACTGAACCGATTTCACAAAAAGCAATAGCTAAGCGTTTTTCTGTAGCCCTCAGCTTTGTACAAAAATTGCTTAAACAATATCGTGAAACA
>NZ_JAUBQM010000038.1:0-60437 GCF_036701245.1 Microcoleus sp. Pol14D4 | reverse complement strand
CTTAACTGCTTATCAAGCTATTCAAAAAGCCCTCTCTCTTCATGGCTCCCTTTTTTCCCCTAGTTGAGCAATTACCAGCAGTTCAAACGCATTATTTGTGTTCAGGTCGATTCTCTTTCTACTTAAATATTTCTTAATTAGGTCGTGAAGAGATGATTTTTAATATTTATTCACATATAACAGGTGGATTCTGCGAGGGTAAATTTGTATCGGGAGAATACTGAAAACCACGTTTATCGTGCGATCGGGCTGCATTCTCAATAATCTCCAATCAACCGGGTTTATTGACGAAAAAAAACCCCGGTTTCTGAAGCGCTGGGCAATAGAAATCAAAAGGGTTTCTGAGGATGAGTCCGCAAGTTCGGCGTGAAAATTAGGCTTTAGCCTGGGGGCCACTTCATCTGCCGACCGCCGAGAATGTGAAGGTGCAGGTGGTCTACAGTTTGGCCGCCGTCGCTGCCGCTATTAATGACGACGCGATAGCCGTTGCTAAGTCCGAGTTGTTCTGCTACCCGCTTGACAGTCAGTAGCAGGTGTCCCATAAGAGCATGATCTTCCGACTCGGCATCGGCTAATTTGGCAATAGGCTGTTTGGGAATGACGAGGATGTGGACGGGTGCTTGCGGATGGATATCTCGGAACGCGAGGGCCAAGTCGTCTTCATAAACGATGTCTGCGGGAATCTCTTTGCGGATGATTTTGCTGAAAAGCGTTTCTTGAGTTGCCATGAGTGTTAACGAAGGAAGAAGGAAGAGGGAAGGCCCAAGTGGGAAGTGGGAAGGGGAAGAGGGAAGAGGGAAGACCCAGCAGGAGAGAAGGAAGAGGAGAAAAAGAAGAGGCAAGGAAAAGTTTTTCTTGCCTCTTCCGATATTCATTAGTCATTGTTAATCATAATAGATGATGAATCAAGGACAGGCAAATTAAGGATAAAGAAAAATGCTTGCTAGGGTTTGGAGTGCATCGATCGTTGGAATTGACGCGGTAAAGGTTGGTGTTGAGGCTGATGTGTCAGGGGGGCTACCGAAAATTGTGGTTGTGGGGTTGCCCGATTCTGCTGTGCAAGAAGCTAAAGAAAGGGTTAAGGCCACGCTAAAAAATTCGGGATATGCTTTTCCGATGCGGAGTATTGTGATTAATTTGACTCCGGCGGATTTGCGGAAGGAAGGGCCGAGTTTTGATTTGCCGATCGCCATTGGCATTTTAGCAGCATCGGAACAAGTCAGCGGTCAACTTTTGGGAGATTATTTGTTTTTAGGGGAACTTTCTTTAGATGGGAGTTTGCGGCCTGTGGCTGGGGTTTTGCCGATCGCCGCTGCTGCTCAAAAAATGGGTATTTCAGGGTTGGTTGTACCGGCTGGTAACGCGCAGGAAGCGGCTTTGGTGCACGGAATATCTGTTTATGGTTTTGAGAATATTTTTGCTGTTACTGATTTTTTGAACAATCCTGAAGTTTATTCGCCTGTAGAAATAAACGGTAGAGAAGAGTTAGCAAAAACGCGGTTTTCTGGTCTAGATTTAAAGGATGTAAAGGGGCAAATTCACGCGCGGCGGGCTTTGGAAATTGCGGCGGCGGGGGGACACAATTTAATTTTTGTGGGGCCGCCAGGGAGCGGTAAGACGATGTTGGCGAGGCGTTTGCCGGGTATTTTGCCGCCGCTGACTTTTGATGAAGCTTTGGATGTAACTCAGATTCATTCGGTGGCGGGGTTGTTGAAGGATAAGGGAAGCTTGGTGGGCGATCGACCTTTTCGCAGTCCTCACCATTCGGCATCGGGGCCTTCTTTGGTAGGTGGCGGCAGTTTTCCGCGTCCGGGCGAAATTTCTTTAGCACATCGCGGCATCCTTTTTCTCGATGAATTAACTGAGTTTAAAAGAGATGTTTTGGAGTTTTTGCGGCAACCGCTGGAAGATGGTTATGTGACGATTTCTCGGACTAGACAATCGGTGATGTTTCCGGCTCAATTTACTTTAGTTGCAAGTACGAATCCTTGCGCTTGCGGTTATTACGGGGATTCGATCCAACAGTGTACTTGTTCGCCGCAAAAGAGGGAGCAATATTGGGCAAAACTTTCGGGGCCTTTGATGGATCGGATTGATTTGCAAGTGGCAGTTAATCGTTTGAAACCCGAGGAAATTACTCGACAGCCGACGGGGGAGGAGTCGGAACCGGTGCGGGTGAGGGTGCAGCGGGCGCGAGAGCTCGCAACTCGCCGTTTTCACTCGGAATCTAGTTTGCGCTGTAATGCCCAGATGCAAAGCAGCCACATTAACACATGGTGTCAGTTGGATGATGCTTCTCGGAATTTATTGGAGATGGCGATTCGGAAATTGGGGCTTTCTGCGAGGGGTAGCGATCGAATTTTGAAAGTTGCTAGAACTATTGCTGATTTGTCGGGGGATGAAAGCTTGAAAACTCATCATGTGGGGGAGGCGGTGCAGTATCGGACGATCGATAGGATGCAGTAAACAGCGGCTCAAAAGACACAATCCCCCGATCCCCGACTTTTTAAAGAAGTTGGGGATCTAACAGTTGATTCGGCGATTTGCATCGCTTCTAAACATACGAAGTCCCAGCAGAGGGGGACTAAGGGATTAAGGGGGTATTTAAGCTCGGTTAATGGTGTCCAATTATTTAATTGAGCCACTGAAACGCCCCGATGTTCCCATGTTTGTTGTCTGATTTTGTGCTGCATGGTGCCAGGATCGCTGGTGAGAGTTGCGTAAGTTCTGTTAGTGTTATATTGGGGGAGGCGACAGGAAACCAAGGCAGCAGTTAAAGTGGCGATCGAGGAAGCTTTAGATCGATTTACCGAAAGCTACTCAACTGAAGTGTATTAGCGCATATATTAAGCTGTTTATCAGCACGTCTACGGATCTTATGGTGAGGTCACACGCAGTATTTATACCACCGCAGCTTGAAGCTGGTGTCAATGCCACACACCCACAGCTTTTGTCAAAAATTCCTCATAATTTCATCAGAAATTCATCAAGTTTTTACCCAGTTTTTGGCATTTTTACTGTAATTTATGATACCGATCACCAAAGTTGCACCAATCTTCCCAACGGCTGAATTTTTAATATTTAATTTCTCGCTCTCGCTCTCCCTCACTCTTCCTCACTCTTCCTCACTCTTCCTCTTTCCCTGGCCCCCTCTCGCTGTTTCACCTTAAAATTTTAAATTTTTGAGTGACAAATCATGGCACGATCGCAGCGGGTTTTGATACCATGCAATCAAGCGCAAGACAATCAGGGAATGCACTGGAGGTGTGTAAATGGAGCTTTTCGGAGAACAAAAACGGTGTTTGGATGGTTTGGTAAGCTCGATCGACCAATTGGGAGGTCGAGTAGATATTCCAAAGCTGGAGCAGATAGCTGAGCTAATCATTCAAGCGATGAGAGGGCCTTGGCGCTCCTTTCACACGTCGGAACACATTTTTGAGGTCGGGGGGTCAGTCGATCCGATCGAGGTGCTGGCTGCGCTGTTTCACGACCTCGTGTACGTGCAAGTCGATCAAGGCGTTAGTTTCAATATTAGCAGCGCCCTTTGTCCTTTTGTCAAAGAGGTGCGATCGCAGTTAGTGATTAGAGATGAAAGCGAACTGCCCGACGATCCCATGTATCACCTAGTGGCCTCAGTCTTTGGGTTTATTCCCGGCAAGGCTCTGTCTCCGTTTGCCGGTCAAAACGAATTTTTGAGTGCCGTTATTGCTGCCAAATCTTTGGAGCCTTTTTTGCCAGCTAGTACGATCGCTGAGATAACAGCTTGCATTGAGGCTACTATTCCTTTTCGTCCGGTTTCGCCCAGTGGTTTGAGCGCGATCGAACTTTTGCACCAGCGTTTGGTAAGTATAAATCGCGATTTTAACATGGAATGGAACCCTGCAAAAATTGTAGAAATTGTCAAGCGTGCTGTCAGGTTAGCAAATAGAGATGTCGAGAATTTTGCCTCTCCAAATTCCTCTAATTTCTTAGACAATACCTGGAACTTGATGCCAGAAACCAACCACGAATTGACCAATGTTAATTCCTATACTGTTGCCGGATATCGCAAGTCTCTGCAAAAAATGGAAGAATTTTTGAAGTTCCTCAAACCCGAACTGGTTTTCCAGCAGTTTATGCAAGAGCCGGACGATGAAACCTACGCTAGCCTGATTGCCCGAACTCGCAAAAATATCGAAGTTGCTAAACTTTATTTTGGTGTCAAGCTAATTACCATCGCCATTTTAGAAGCTCTTTCCTACCGTTTGGGGCGCGATATTCCGCTTTCAACGATGATGGGAGAATTGCGGACACCAGGATTTAAAACCTCGGTTTTGGAGGATTACTTGCCCAACAGACAGAGCGCCTACCCCTTAGAGACTCAGTTGCAAAGAGAAGTGTTATACCTGCTAGAAATAGGACGCAATCAAGAATCGCGCTATGATATTAAAAACTCCCCGGTTTCTACGTTTATTATCAAATCTATCGGCTTTGCTGAAACTGAAAACTTGTTGAAGAAAGCTCAAGAGTTTTTTGCAGATCCTACTTCTTCGGAAGAGTTTCTCTCTTACTGCGCTCCCGATGTCATCGAGACCATCTCCTCCGGCGTGATGAAACTCTTTGATAGCAGAAAGACGGCTTTAGGGAAAGTTAAATTAGTTCACCAAACAGTTTCTTAGGATAGGTTGGCACAATCTTAAAACGTTTTCCATCGCAGAAACCAGGTTTCTTGAGTTCAGCCACAATGTCCGGTTAGTCTGAGATGTTGCACTATTCTCAATAACGGGCTCTGGGGCCCGTTCCACAAAGAATGAGTTTTCTTGTGGGGAGTAGGTGTTTGGGAAGAGATCCCGCCCATAGCAGGCTTATTGACAATGGTGCAAGCTCTCAGTTTAAACCATAAAAAAAGTCCTCTTTAAAGGACTTTAGCTATGAGTCTGGGGTTTTAGCCCCTGGCGGACTAATTCGACATCCAACTTCTATTGCGGTGAACCAGGCGCACCCTCTGCACCGGAGTTGCTATCAGGTACAGCCGTACCCGTAGGATTAGAATTGCTCTGGCTTTCCGTATTAGTTTCGCCGCTCGTACCTGCTCCAGAAGCACCATCATCTTGAGTTGGAGATGGAGTAGCTGAACTCTCCGGTGCTGTAGTTGGCGGAGTGGAAGCTGGCTCCCTCTGCGAATTCGGAACCGTAGTATCGGTATTATTTGACGGCGAAGATGGAGACGGCGCTGCTTCCTGAGCGGGTGCATCTTGCTGCTGTGAATTTGGAATTGTAATATTGATATTGGGAGCCGGACTTGTTTGAGGAGCCGGAGTTGCCTGTTGAGCTGGACTTGGTTGAGGAGCCGGCGTAGCTTTTTGAACAGGAGATGGTTGAACCGGAACCGGAACAATCTTTTGAATGATCGTTTTTTCTCTCTCTATAGTCCTAGTCGGAGCTGGTGTTGCTGAAGGCTGATTTGCTTTCGGTACAACAATCACAGGAGCAGCAGTAGGAGTAGGAGCCTCCTCGCCCCGATTGAAGTAATATACACTGCCCAGAACTAAGCCTACCAAAGAAGCCAGAAGAATCCCTAACAGTAACCCGCGACCAGCATTCTCGTTATCCCGGACTTCTTGGACTCCAACTTGGCGGTGGTTTTCGGCCATTTCACCCTGTACATAACCTTGGTGATGAGCTGCTTCTTTAGAAGCCTTACCCGTTGTACTCGGAACATTTGTAGTGGTTCGTGTTGTACTGACGTGACCGTTAGTTGCATCTGTGTGAACTTCTTGATGAATTTCACGGCTAGAGCTATTTTCTTCGTTAGGTTTCATAATTATCTTAGCCACAATTATTCAAAAATATTTGTCTCTAGGAGATTCTCTGGTTTGAAAACTTGAGCTAAGCTGTTGAGCAGTTAAATCACTTATTTTGATTTACTGTCAAGATTCAGGTGTAAGCGTTGGGTGTTTGGCTCATACCAGTTTAAATGCTTAACAGCTTTCTGCTTAGGGAGTTTAGAGAACTGTTGGTTTCTCCTTCATCTGTATTAAATATAACGGGCCAAGGTATTAAGCAGGCTCTACCCTTAGAGTGATTGCCAGAGTCCCCAAAGGAATAGAATTAGCCGGACTTCAACAAAGAAGACCGGCTAAATGAGTTATTTATAATGCTTGCATAGCAAGCAGATAGCAATCGCAGGAGTCGTAAATTTTTTATCCTACCCCAATCCTCCCCGAAGTTGCGGAGAGGAAGTAATAAATTCACTACTGCGAGGATTGTTATGGATGATTTATGACACCCTTAAAAGTGGCAACTTTACGGTCGGAGTGGGAAGACAATTCATCAGAGAAATCTGGAAACAAGAGAAGGGAGTAGTAAGAGTTACTAGCTTCCTATTTATCAAGCCACTTTCTGCTTGAAATTTGTTTAAATCCGGTTAAATAACCCCAATTAAGTTTTTAGTAATCAACGCAAGTTTTTTCTTCTCCATCAAGAGAGGATAGTCGTACTCGCGACCAACAAGCTTTATTACGGGAAATTAACCGGACAGAAGCCTTACTAACAACTTAATTTTTTTACTCGGTTCTTTCAATGATGATAGTCATGTGAGCAACTAATGCACCTATCGCTCCTACTGCTGCAATGACTGGAAACAAGGCCGCACCAATCACTCCACCGACTACTCCGACTGTCAGAGGAACTTCTACCAAGATCCGCCCCTCTTCATTTTTGATAATGATGCGTCGGATATTTCCTTCGTGAATCAGTTCTTTAACTTTAGCTACCAAATCGTCGCCGTTAATCTTCAATTCCTCGACGTTAACTTTTTGCTGAGTATAAGCTGGGGTTTCTAAAGGAGTTGTTTCAAAATTAACCTCACTAACTTTTTGGGAAGAAACTTTTTCAGATACAGGTATTGATTCGAGTTCTCTTGTCCCGACCGGTTCTTGTAGGCGATCTGTAGGGGTGTCCATTTTTTGTTCTCCTTTTAGGTAAAAGTATTTTTGTATAGAATTATTTAGAAATATAACACGCAACTTTTTGTCGATAAATCCTTCTTTTGGGTGATATTGCTGCTGGTGCTATAGTGCTTTTCTCTCTCGATCTTTAATCGCGATCGCCTAAAATCCTTCCTCGGTAGACCCTAGCTGGCGACTTCTCTAGTGCCGCTTGGTTAACAGTCTGCTTCTGGGCCTCGCACCGCCTCACTCTTCAAAAACCTCCAATCGAGACAGCCCAAGGATTAAAGGGACTTTCACACACTCAGAGACTCAGACTCAACAGGTGTACCGGTTGAAATAGTGACATTGTACTGAAAGTACGATCGTCCCGCCGTGTATACAGTTACCACCTCTAGTTCGGGAAACCGCACATGGAAACCGTCGCTTACTTTCCTCAAATGTCATTTGAATTTAACTCAGTGCGATCGCCCAAGCAAACCCGCCCCCCCGAGGTTCCTCAAATCAACATCTTAGAGTTTCTAATGAGAATTGCCTAAAATCAAGGGGGAGGAGAAGTAATCGCAATCGAAATACTATCGCAACCAAACCAACTTCCTCAAATTGAAGTGGAGGTTGGGGAAAGGCGGGTAAAATACTATTATTTCCTTCTGCTTCCTCTTGATTCTCCGTATCCGATTTGCCAGTGACAGAATCTGAATATCAAGTTGGCTGCCCGACGGTACTTTTGTGTAAACTTTTAAGGCACATCAAGCGGATGTGTGGAAGGTGAGGTTTAGTTGCGATCGCACAACTTTAGCATCGGCTGGGAAAAATTCATCGGTGAAGCTTTGGAGGATCGATGCGAGTAAAGTATAAGCTGCCGAACTTGACAAATTGCTCGCCATCGGCTGTCCCTGGCTGGAAGACTACCTACAATTCCAGGGTTGAGTGCGATCGGCATTTGTACGAAAAAACTGACAATTGACATTTCTTGGCAATTGCCCGAAACCGATTTGGCCTGAATAGTCAAATAGGTTATCGGCTGCCCATTTGTCGCTATTCTTGTCTTATTGTAATATAATTTTACGCAAGGGGTAATACCAAATGTACTACCAGAGGTCGCAGATGTCTATCAATCTGAACCAAATTAATGTTGTCAAACATAAAAAATAGTTATGACTGTTATATTCGGATTAGTAGAATCTTGGATCTGTCAAATTTACTACATAATTAGGTTTCAAAGGAGTGCCTGCTGTTAAATTAATCTAACCTGCAATATCGTTTCGGGTGACACCCGCACGATTTAACACCCAAAAATTTCTGCTGAAGTAACTCAATTTGAGCGAACAGAGTAGAGTTGATTTCATAGCTATAAAAAAAATAGAAAAAGCCGTCTAAATAGTAAGCAATACTCCAGCACCCAACCGCTACTGCCAATTACCAAAGGAGGGAGCAGTGTATGAAAATGACGGGTTGAGTCCCCTGAAATCACCGCTTGGTTTGCGATCGACTCTACAGGAATTAACCCTGTACGACTTTCTCCTCGAGTCTGAGTGTCCGGGGAACGAAGTTGCTAAAATTTTTCAAGCAAACCCTTTAGTTCCCGGCATCATCATCACTCAGCAAGGAAAGTTTATAGGGATGATTTCGCGGCGGCGTTATTTTGAACACATGAGCCGCCCCTACAGTTTGGAGTTATTTTCTCAACAACCTTTGTTTATACTCTACCGCTTTACTAAAACGGATATGTTGGTTCTCGATCGCGAAACCTCAATTATGACGGCAGTGCGACAGTCTTTGGAGCGATCGCCCGAATTAATCCACGAACCCATTGTAGTACAAGTCGAACCGGAAACTTACAAACTTTTAGACGTACACCAACTGCTGCTTTCTCAGTTGCAAATTCACGAGTTGTCAACAGTGGCGATGCGCGAGTCGCAAGCGCAATTAAGACATCAAGCCCAACAGCTCGAACTTGCCCTGCTGGAACTTCAGCGCACTCAAACTCAACTAATTCAAACAGAGAAAATGTCTTCTTTGGGGCAGTTAGTAGCAGGAGTAGCTCACGAAATTAACAATCCGATCGGCTTTATATCTAGCAATTTATACCACGCTCAAGAGTACACGCAAGCTTTAATGCGGATGCTCGACATCTACAGGCAGCACTGTCCCGAATTCATACCGGAAATTGCAGCAGAAGCCGAAAAAATAGAACTCGATTATTTAGTTGAAGACTTGCCGAAAGTGTTAAATTCTATGCAGCAAGGTGCAAAAAGAGTCCGCGACATCGTTTTGTCGCTGCGGAATTTTTGCAGGTTGGACGAAGCTCAAATGAAGCAGGTCAACATTCACGACGGTATCAACAACACGATTATGCTTTTGCAAAGCCAGCTTAAAGGGAAACCGGGGCAGGAGGCGATCGAGATTCACAAAGAATACAGCGACTTGCCACTGGTGCAGTGCTATCCCGGACAGCTCAATCAGGTATTTATGAATATTTTACTTAATGCAATTTACGCTCTGGTTGAGTCTAATAAACAGGACAAGGTTGATAAAAAAAGCACGAAAAAGTCGCAATCAGCCGAAGAAAAGCAGTCTTGTACAAAGACTCAATCATCAGTTTCTCAGTCTACCCGCCTAATTCCTACGATTCGGATTCGCACCGAGTTAAGTGATAAAAAAAAGGTAACAATTAAAATTTCTGACAATGGCCCGGGCATGACAGAAGATGTTCGGAAGCGGTTGTTTGATCCTTTCTTTACTACTAAGCCGGTCGGCCAAGGAACGGGTTTGGGACTGTCGATTAGCTATGAAATTGTTGTCAACCAACACGGCGGCGAATTGAAGTGCTTTTCGGAACCGGGAAAAGGAGCAGAATTTGCGATCGAGATTCCGCTTCAACAGTCTTCCGTAGCACAGATTTTGCCTCGCTTTGCGTGATACTTTTCAACAGAAGGAAGAAGGAAGAAGGAAGAAGCAATAAAAGTGAGGGACTCGGCCGTTGAAACCGCTTAAGAGTCAAACTTTCGTTTTTGTGGCTTGAGACTAAAGAATAAAACCCGCCGGCTAGCGCGAACCTTTGCAAACCCATTTCCACAAAGGATGACTGGGCCCTCGCTGGCGAATGCGGCGCACTTGTTGTTCCAAACCCTGTTTTTCCCGATGGGGCAATCCTCGCACCATATTGCGGCTTTGCCAAGTTAGCACTCCTAAAGTCATTCCCAAGCACAAACCCAAACCGAGAGTTGGCCAGCGATTAAAAGATAAACCGTAGCGCACGGCCGCCCAAGTGAAGTGTTCAAACCACAAAGCGATTTCGCGGCGCAAACCCCAAATGCTCAAAGAACCGACGCTAATCCACAGTAATATCACAGTTAACCAGCGGCCGTAAACTGTTAGTTTGTGAAGCCTTTGGACTTCAATTTGAAAAGTTTCCTCAGTAGTCATTTGTTATTTGTCATTTGTCCTTTGTCATTGGTTATTGGTTATTGGTTATTGGTTATTGATGATTTATTATTAGTCAGTCAACAGTTAACCGTCAACAGTTAACCGTCAACAGTCCATTAAACTTCCTCTGACTGGTTGATTCCTTCTGCAGGGACAGGGATAGAGTGGGCCGTGCGAGTGCGCCACCAAGCTAGCAGCGTACTGGCAATGAAAATACTCGAATACGCACCC
This sequence comes from Microcoleus sp. Pol14D4, assembly GCF_036701245.1. NCBI lineage: Bacteria > Bacillati > Cyanobacteriota > Cyanophyceae > Oscillatoriales > Microcoleaceae > Microcoleus > Microcoleus sp. Pol14D4. Next base: position 49,848 of record NZ_JAUBQM010000038.1, on the reverse strand, counting down.
GCAATAAAGCCGACAATCAATGCTAAAGCAAAGTATTTGAGGGTTTCGCCGCCAAACAAAAAGATTGAAAACAAAGTGAGCAGCGTTGTCATAGTCGTGTTAATTGACCTTCCCAGCGTCTGCATGACCGCATCATCGACAATTTGATTTATCGACTGTCCCGGATTTAGCTTGATTACTTCGCGAACGCGATCGTAAATTACCACTGTATCGTTAACTGAAAAACCGATAATTGTCAAGATTGCCACTACAAACAAACTGTCAACTTCCACACCTTGAACTAAACCTAAAATTGAGAAGATACCAACAGTAATGAACACGTCGTGAAACAGAGCTACAAAAGCAAAAAAGGCATAATCTAACTGAAATCGGAATGTCAGATAAATAGTAATGCCAGCAAAGGAAAGAAATACAGCCAACAATCCCGAAGTAAATAATTGTTTACCGAGGGTAGGCCCAACCGTATCAATTTGAGTTGAGTTCGGGGCAAAATCGCCTATTTTATCGCTCAAAGCTGTTTGCAACTTAGTACGTTGTTCGACATCCAAACTTTTCGTGCGTAGCGACAAACCGTGCTGTTCTTTGCCGATAACTTGAATGCTGCTGCCACCTAAACCTTGGGCGTCCAGCACTTCGCGGACAGCAGCAAGATCGATGGGTTTACAATTTTCCGGTTTCGTGCAGTCGAGTTCAAATTGCAGGCGAGTGCCGCCGATAAAATCTAAACTGGGGCGCAGCGGTGCGCGAATGTCGGGACGAGTCCAAGAAATCGCCATCGACACTATACCTGCGAGGATAATAGCGGCGGACATACTCCACCAGATCGATCGCTGTTTGATTACACTGAATTTCATAATTTGAATGAAGAAGGAAGTTCGGCAACTGATTGTGTAAGGGATAGAAGGAAAAAGGAAGAAGTCACTCGTTATTGGTTATTGGTTATTAGCTAATGTAGGGTGCGCTGGGCGCACCTTACCTAATTAGTTAACTATTAGCAGTTTTCGACAAACCGGGACAGAACCACTGAGGTTTCCGCAATGCTGGAAAGCTCAATACTACGAACAGCAGAGTGCGGCTGCAAGTGAGCGCAGTAAACATACTCACTCCCACCCCCAATGCCAGAGTTACAGCAAACCCTTTAACTAAACCAGCACCCAACCAGAACAAAGCAGCACAAGCAATAACTGTTGTGACGTTTCCGTCTAAAATGCTGGAAAAAGCGCGATAAAAACCAGATTCTACCGATCGATAAAGCGTTTTTCCCGCGCGCAACTCTTCCCGCGTGCGCTCAAAAATCAGCACGTTAGCATCCACGGCCATCCCGATGCTGAGCACAAAACCCGCAATTCCCGGCAGCGTTAATGTCACTCCCAAAAGCACGAAAGCTGCCCAAGTTAACAGAGCATAAATTAACAGCGCAATATTGGCAATTACGCCGGGGAGTCGATAGTAGGCAACCATGAAAATCAAGACTAAAACTAAGCCGCCGATACCTGCGTTTATACTGCTTTGAATGCTGTCTTTACCCAAGCTGGCGCCGACAGTGCGGTTTTCTACAATTTCGACCGGCACGGGCAAAGCGCCGCCCCGCAATTGCACTGCTAAATCGTTGGCTTCTTGCGTTGTAAAGTTGCCTTGAATTACGGCACTCCCACCAGTAATTCCTGTTTGGGCAAATTCAACGCCGACGACTGGAGAACTGATCATTCTTTCGTCTAGGAAAATACCGATACTGCGTCCGGTGCCGGCTAAATTTTTAGTGAGTTGGGCAAAGAGTTCGCCTCCTTTGGTATCGAAAACAAGAGCAACGTTCCAGTTGTTCCCAGAAGCCAAGGGTTGAGGTTGAGCGTCTTTGAGGTTTTCGCCGCCGAGGCCGCTGCTTTTGAAGAGTTTGGCGATCGCCTCATTGCTTCTTTTCAAAGCAGCCTGATTTTCTTTAATTGCTGCCTCATTCGGGCTAGTTTTCAATTCTGCTTGTTTGACCAGCAATTCCTGCTGCAACTGCCTTTCAATGCCTAATTGTGCTTCTGTTCCGGGCAGTTGTTCCAGAAATTCTAGCTTGGCGGTGCCGCCCAAAACTCGTTCTGCTTGCTGCGGGTCATTTACTCCTGGCAACTGCACGAGAATTTGGTCTTCTCCTACTGTTTGGACTAATGCTTCGGAAACACCCAAACCGTTGACGCGGTTTTCGACAATCCGCCGCACTGCTTCTAACATTCCCTGGTCAATTTTGGGAATTGTGGGGGTAGTTTTTACTTGAATTGTGAGTTGCGACCCTCCTTGCAAGTCTAATCCCAGCCGCGTCGGAATTGTTACTATTACAGTAATGGCGGCGATGATTAGAACAAAAATTAGGGCTAATAGGGAACGTTGTTTTTGCATATTTAATTATTGGTTATTGGTTATTGGTTATTGGTTATTGGTTATTGGTTATTGGTTATTGGTTATTGGTTATTGGTTATTGGTTCGTCCCGAGTTTTTTTCGGTTTTCAAATAACAAATAACAAATAACAAATAACAAATAACCAACAACAAATTACAAATTACCAATAACTATTTATACTCGCAAAGCTACCATTTTTTGGACTGCCTCGACAATTTGCGTGGGCTGGACAATGGTCAGTCTTTCCAAATTCCCATTGTAAGGTGTGGGAATATCTTGTGAAGACAGGCGCAAAACTGGTGCGTCGAGTTCGTCAAAAAATCGATCGCTAATCGAAGCAATTAGTTCGGCACCGATGCCTCCTGTTTTCATACACTCCTCTACAATAATTACTTTGTGAGTTTTGCGAATGGATGCGCCAATTGTCTCCATGTCCAGGGGTTTGAGAGAAATCAGGTCGATTACTTCTGGATCGTAACCTTCTTTTAGCAGGGCGGGCACGGCTTGCATGACGTGGTGTCGCATCCTGGAATATGTCACGATTGTGACATCTTTGCCCGATCGCACAATTTCTGCTTTGTCCAGCGGCACTAAATATTCTGTTTCTGGCAAATTTTCTTTGAGGTTGTAAAGAAGGACGTGCTCGAAAAACAGAACCGGGTTATCGTCGCGGATGGCTGATTTTAAGAGTCCTTTGGCGTTGTAGGGAGTCGAACAGGCGACTATTTTCAAACCCGGTACTGCTTGGAAATATGCTTCTAAGCGCTGGGAGTGTTCGGCGCCGAGTTGCCGGCCCACACCGCCGGGCCCACGAATTACCATTGGCATTTTGAAGTTGCCGCCCGATGTGTAGCGCAGCATTCCGGCATTGTTGGAAATTTGGTTGAAGGCCAGCAGCAAAAAGCCCATGTTCATGCCTTCGATGACCGGCCTCAGTCCCGTCATTGCTGCGCCTACAGCCAGGCCTGTAAAGCTATTTTCGGCGATCGGGGTGTCGAGCACTCTAAGTTCGCCGTATTTGTTGTAGAGGTCTTTGGTGACTTTGTAGGAACCGCCGTATTGGCCTACGTCTTCGCCGAGTACGAATACGGAGGAGTCGCGGGCCATTTCTTCGTCTAACGCCTCGCGGAGGGCGTTGAACAATAAGGTTTCTGCCATAGGAGGTGAAGCAATGATTGCAGGAGGGTCAGATTAGAATCTTAACCTTTTGGGGGTGTCGATCTAGGAGTCGATCGCAAATTCGGCAGTCAAAACCTGAGATTTTGCCAATCTTTATCATAACATTTGTATTATGTCAATTAATATTTAAGTTAAAATAATACTAACTTGCCTGCCCACAGCAGAGAAATATTATGCTCCAGACAAAAACTCAACTCACTTTGGAAGAGTTTCTCACTCTTCCCGAAGGAGAAGGCGATATTACCTACGAACTGATTGACGAGCAAGCAGTACCGAAGATGTCACCTAAAAAATTTCATTCTCGCCTCACCCGAAGCCTAATAAAACTCCTCGAACAGTGGGGTGAGGAACGGGGAGAAATTGGTGTAGAATGGGCGGTAAGATTAACCAGACTGGGGCGAGACTGGGTGCCAGTTCCAGACCTTTTATATGTTTCTTACGAACGCTTATCTCCCGACTGGAATCAAGATGAAGCCTGTCCTGTAGTCCCCGAATTAGTCATAGAAATTATTTCACCCGAACAAACTTTCGGTCAGTTAGCTGCTAAAGCGAGAGATTATTTAGATGCTAAGGTTTTGCGGGTTTGGGTAGTAGATAGCAAGGCGAGAAGCATTACAGTTTTTTACCCCGATGCAGCACCGCAGACTTATATGGGAGATACCCTATTAACAGATCCACTGTTTGATGGATTAGAATTTACGGCGTCACAGCTATTTCAAATGGCAAAAATACCATAAACTTTTTTGGGATGAGTATGTGTTAGTTCACAAGGTATTCCATTGTTCAAGAGTAATTTCCCTTTCTATAATCTCCTCGGCCTCTCGAATCATCATCCGTAGCTGAGGAACAGAATACTCATCATTAGAGGGAATCGTTAAGCGATACTCCTGATAAATCATAAACTGGTGCTTACTTCCAGAAAAAGGGCCAGAAAAGCCTAGCTGTTGTAATTTCTGGATGAACTCTCGACGCTTACAAGGTGTCCAACGGCTCAAGGCTAGGCTCCTGATTTAAATCAATATTGTCAATGACGGGCATTCGATGTCGCAATTTCAACCCTAGCAAAATCCAGTCTTCCAAAGTTGATCGCAACTCATTTTGACACTCTTTTAAAGTTGAACCAAAGGCGATGACTCCCTTGCAAACAGGAATTTTCCCAACAAAGCTACGATCTTCAAGTTTGTCATACATAGCCTCAGCCATTGCTTTGTCAACGTATTCGCTCAGAATGAATTTTACAGCCATTGAGTTTCCTTTTGCTTGTCGAGTATTGGAATCTCCTTCACAGTTACATCCATTATATTTGTTTTTGTCAAGCTCCGGCATTTAGATTTCAGAAAAATGTTTTTGCAATAAATTGTGAATAAATCGATAGCGCCGATCGCCAGTTTTTTGCAGCAACAAGCGATCGGTCGCAGCATCGAGAAAACGCCTGTAATCCCAAGGAATGTAGCCCTTCGACCACAGCACGAGGTGCAATATAAACCTTTCAATCCTCGGAATTCCCGGCAACAAAGCACTAATTACCGCAGCAACAGCACCCGCAATTAATCCCCAAATCGACCCGGAGACTAGGGTTGCAATTAATCCCAAAATCACCCAAATCAGCCCGCCAAGCAGCTTAACTCCAAACTGATACTTGCGCCGTTCCTCCTCTGTTTGCAGCCAGCTAGACGGTATGCGATCGAGGTAAAATTCTTGAATTCCTTGCTGTTCCATCCTTCGGGCCAACCATCCCAGCCAGTGGCGAATTTGTTCCGGCCGCAGTTCCTTACCTCTGGGATACTGCTTGACTTGCCCGGTCATTTGGTGGCGAATATAGGCAGTTAACAGATATTTGCGCTGTTCTTCTGCGGAAGTTATGCGCTTCCAAGCTTCAATTAAAATATCATCGTAAGCCAGAGCCATCATGCTTAGAAGCAAGGGAGCTTTTGCTATTTTCAACAACTCCGGCTCGCGCTCAATGCTGTACCAAAGTTCGCGGCTTCTGGCTTCTAGCAGATAATTTTGAATTTTAGTTTCTGTTAAAGGTTTCAATAAAACCGCTGCTTGCAGGCGAAATCTAGTATCGCAGTTTTTGTAAGCTTCAAAACTGCTGCAAGCTACTAAATGTTTGGGTTTGAATTGGCTTTCAACAAACTGATTGATTGCTTGAATGCAGATATTTTGGCGGTGGGTTTCTACTTCGTCCAAGCCGTCAAGGAGAGGCAGCAATTTTTGTTCGGCAAGCCATTTTTTGCCGACAGCAGGAGAGATGCTGTATTTGAACTGAAGTTGAGCAATTAACCAATCGGCGATCGCCCCGGATTCTGCTTTCCACGATCCGAGTTCAAACAGCACTGGTACTGGCAAACTAGCATCTTTTTGGGCGCGGGAAACTAACACGCGAGCTAATTCTAGCAGCGTCGTAGTTTTGCCTGCACCCGTGGCTCCCAAAATTACCAATTTGCCACCGCTGCGATCGAACACTTTTGCAATGCTGGCTTTGGGAGGAAGCCGAAAACTCGGACGGTTGCCCGCTTTCACTTCCACATCCCAACAGCGGTTAACACCAACAGGCGACGAGTCTTGGCTGAGGTTAGCCAGCACAGCAGCGTGCAAAGACTGCGATCGTCCTGCTTGGACTTCCTGCTTCACCTCCTCCAATAATCGATCGCGAGGCGGTTGTAATCTCAGAGGAATCAATTTTGACATTTTATGTACCTCGCGCTGAACGCTTACTTTCGCAAATTTGCGCGCAAATAACCCAGAGCAAGATTACCATCAGTATAGGCGTCCAGTATATATTGACTCAAATTATTGCGACAATTATGGATCTGAAATTTTATCTAAAAATCCTGACCCTGTGGCCCGCACTAGATATTTCCACTATAAATTAACTGGCGATCGCCTCAACTCCCAAACAAAAATTATTAGTATAGATACAGAGAGGGTTTTTTATGTCATTTACGAAGCGTCAAATCATCACAGTAAGCTTAGCAGGAGTGGCAACAGCGGTGGGAGTAGCTGTTGCAACTATACAGTCTGGTGCGATGAAACAATCCCATGTTCCCCTTGCAGAATCACCCGCATCCACCAGAAACCAGATTGCAGGCCCGACGAACAACCCTGAATCTCGGCCAGGAGTCCCTCCACGAAAAGTTGAGCCAGTAGTTGTCACACCGCCAAATTCGGGTTGCAAAATCAGCCAAGCTGTAGTCAGCGATCCGAATCCACCGCTAAATGTGCGATCGATCCCGCAAGTAAGGGGCAGCAACATAGTAGGACAACTTAAAAATAATACCTTTGTTTCAGTCGCCGAAGAACAAAACGGTTGGCTGCGAATTACCGATCCGCCCGGTTGGATTGCCAAAAACCGCACCGAAAGCAGTTGTTCTAACGTCACCCAGCAGATTAATTTTCGGCCGGGAGGAGATGAGGCAATTGTTAAAGGTCGAATTATCGGCGGCGGCAGCCACTCTTACCGGATTCGAGCCCGAAAAGGTCAAACAATGACTGTTAAGAATCGGAAAGATGTTTTTCCCCAAATTATAACTCCTCGTGGCAAACTTTTAGCCGGAGATCCTTATCAAGGCAATGAAACAGAGTGGAGTGGAAAAGTGCCCGTAACAGGCAATTACACATTACAATTAGACTCTAATTTCCGGGGATACGAATACGAATTTTCGGTTAAATTGCGATAATTTTCCTGACATCTGTGGGATACAGCAGTGCCGTTTCCCTACCCGGATTTGCGACTTTTAATCAATAGTATAATTAAGGAATCGTTCCAAGCGATATGTCAAGAATCGCAAATTTCTGCCAATCTTCAGAATCAAAGTGCCACCATTCGGTTGTGATACCGATAAATCCGTGTTTTTTCATCGCATCCTTAAGCACTTGACGATTTTTCCGAGATTCGGCGCTGCCGCCTTGATAATCTCCGTGAGCTTTTTCGGTAAAATCATCGTAAGGTGTAGGCATTTCTAATTCTTTGCCAGTGCGATCGACTAAAGTCAAATCTATAGCAGCACCGCGATTGTGCCGCGAACCCCTAGCAGGATTAGCAACATAGCGCGGATCTGGCCAAGCTTGCCACATTTGCTTAGTCACAGAGAAAGGCCTGTAGCAATCGTAAACTTTCAAACCCAATCCGATTTTTTCCAAATCAGTTTGAACTAGCCCTAACTTTTGAGCAACAGAACTTCTCAAAGCGCATTTCGATATAGGATAAAGTTTTCGTTTCAAGAAATTGTTAGTAGTGGCGTATCGGATATCGAGGCGAATGTTTGGATTTACGGTGCGGATGTCAACCAGTCGCGCCCCACTGGGAAGTTGACTCATGAAAATACTTTCAGGTACTACGGGGTTTGGTTCTGGTTGGGTAATTTGCACTTGTGGCGGCTCCTGGGCGCGGACAAATGTTCTATGGTGCAGACCGATCGCACACAGCAACACTAGCATAAATGCGATTAAGTATTTTCCAAAACGATTAAATTTCATAGCTGTTGGGATTGTGAGTGTTAAAAAGTAGATTGAGGTCGTTGTTCTATGCTATAACCAATATTATGATGTCACCGTGACAGCAAGGGGAGCTATGAAAACTGCAATTTCACTTCCAGATTTAGTTTTTGAAGAAGCCGAGGCTTTGGCTAGTCAGTTAGGGTTATCACGCAGTGAGCTTTATACAAAAGCATTGCAGGCGTATCTGCGGCGACACAACCGCGATCGAATTTTGAGCAAATTAAATCAAGTCTATTCTGAAGAGTCTTCTGAACTAGATCCAGTCTTGGCAAAGATGCAATTTATGTCCTTACCCCATGAGGATTGGTAATGTATCGCGGAGAAATTTGGTGGGCCAACTTACCCTCTCCAGTTGCTTCAGAACCTGGATATCGTCGTCCCGTCTTAATTGTTCAGGATGATACTTTTACTCAAAGTCGGATTAGCACTGTAATCGTCGTCATCATTACTTCTAATCTGCGGTTAGCGGAAGCACCAGGTAATGTCTCGTTACCGAGTAAAGCCACAGGTTTACCCAAGGATTCTGTGGCTAATATTTCTCAGCTTTTTACTGTGGACAAAACGTTTTTAATTGAGTGCATTGGCACAATACCACAGGATTTACAGGAAGAAATAGATGAAGGATTACGATCGATCTTGTATCTTTAGTAGGAAATTCAAAAGATTTTTAAATTCCCAAGCGCTGATACACTACATCTAAGTGCCTCAATTGATACTGCGGATCGAAACAATCATCAATTTCTTTGGTCGTCATCTTAGCTGTTACCCGATCGTCCTTAGCAATTAAATTGTAGAAATTGCCGCCCGGTTTGTTCCAAGCTTCGTGAGCACAAGATTGCACAATTTTGTATGCGTCTTCGCGACTCGTGCCTTTTTCTACTAAGGCTAACATCACGCGCTGGCTGAAGATGACTCCGCCGTAAAGGTTCATGTTTCGCTTCATGTTTTCGGGATAGACTAGCAGGTGTTTTACTAAGTCTGTGGTTTCTACTAACATGAAGTGAGTGACAGTAGAACTGTCGGGCAAAATCATCCGTTCTACGGAACTGTGAGAGATGTCTCGTTCGTGCCAAAGTGCAACGTTTTCTAAGGCTGCGACGGCGTTGGCGCGGACGATTCTCGCCATCCCTGTGAGTCTTTCCGATCGAATCGGGTTGCGTTTGTGGGGCATGGCGGATGAGCCTTTTTGCCCTTTGGAAAAGAATTCTTCGACTTCGAGAACGTCGGTGCGTTGCAGGTTGCGGATTTCTACTGCAAAACGCTCGATCGATGCTGCTAAAAGTGCTAAGGTTTGGACGTATTCGGCGTGTCGATCGCGCGAAATGACTTGAGTCGATGCGGTATCGGGTTCGAGTCCGAGGTTTTGACAGGCGATCGCTTCAATTCGCGGGTCAATATTAGCATAGGTTCCGACTGCGCCGGAGATTTTGCCGACTGCTATGGACGATCGCAAATTCACCAATCGGGCGCGGTTGCGAAAGACTTCTGCCAGCCATCCTGCTAGTTTAAAGCCAAAGGTGATGGGTTCGGCGTGAATTCCGTGCGATCGGCCAACCATGACGGTATTGCGATGCTGTTGAGCCTGATAGCGAATAGCTTGACTCAATTCTTCGACACGTTCTAACAAGATATTGACGCTGGCGACTAATTGCAGCGCCAAAGCGGTATCGAGCACATCGGAACTGGTTAAGCCGAGGTGAATGTAGCGGCCGGCATCGCCTACATATTCGTTGACATTTGTCAAGAAGGCGATCATATCGTGGCGGACTTCCGCTTCTATTTCGAGGACTCGTTTCGGGTCAAAATTAGCCTTAGCTTTGATTTCTTCGACTGCGGCGGCGGGGATGTAGCCGAGTTCGGCTTGAGCTTCGCAGACAGCGATTTCTACTTGCAGCCAGGTTTTCAGTTTGGCGGTTTCAGTCCAGATGTTGCCCATTTCGGGCAAAGTGTAGCGCTCTATCACGGTGGGAGTTGGGGAATGCGATCGTCCTATTGTACCTCTGTGAGGCGTCCGTCTTCAGTCGGGATGGGGAATTTCGGGCGATCGAACTTTCCACATATGTGACACATCGTCCGTAGACCGATCGTCCGCAGAGACTGAAAATTGGCAGATGAGTCGATCGAAACAGAAGATTCTGCGTGCTTTAGGTCATCTCGTAAAGCAACGCAGGACAGCGTTGGGAATTTCGCAAGAGGAGCTTGGAATGCGGGCTAATTTAGACCGCACCTATATATCTGGAGTCGAACGCGGAGTCAGAAATCCGTCCATCACTGCAATTGCAAGTCTAGCTACCGGCTTGGGCACAACTGTTTCCAATCTTCTCGAAAATCTAGAAATAGAAGCGGAAAACGTAGAGTGAACAATCAAGATTTAGCAAGCACAATTAAAGCTCAATTAAAACAAGACTCAACTCAATTCAAAGTCTTTAATCTCCTATCAGACCAAAAATGGCACTGTCGGGAGTGCGAAGGCAAACAGATAGCATCAGCTCAATATGCTGGCGGTGGCGGAATTCAGGGATTGCAGCGCGGAACAAGGAAGCGCCCCGGTCTGGTTATTGTAACAGAAAAGAGATACTGTCAAACTTGTCAGGCAACACGTTTGGGCGATTTGTGGACAGGAGAAATTAAATCAGCAAATTCTGCTGCTAACATACCCGCTTCTCTGGTAATAAGAATTCTCGAAGTTTACTTTTATACGGATGTAATCGAACAGAGAAAACGAGCAGCTCATGAGTTAGTAATTGACCATAGATTCCCAATGGAGCGTTGGGGAGATAATGAGCCACCACACCTGGCATCTATGAGCGAATCTGAAATCAAGGCAAAGTTTCAGTTGCTCAAAAAAGATGCTTCAGGGAATCACAATCTTCTAAAATCTCGAAGTTGCGAACGCTGCATCAAAACAGGGAAAAGAGGCACACCTTTCGGAATCAAGTTTTGGTATGAAAGAGGCGAAGACTGGCCTTCCATACATCAGCGCGGCGCTGAAGCTGAGGAAGGCTGCACAGGATGCGGTTGGTATGATTTTGAAACTTGGCGAAATGCTCTCAATCAAAAACTAGCTGAATCTGTTCGGGATGTTTAACAGTAACTAAGCTAGGTTTGTTAAGCGCAATATCAGTCAAATATGGAATAAGTGCAAAACCGATACACTCTGCTAAACGAGGCGGCACAGCATTTCCAATTTGCCACATTGCCTTTTTCATCGAACCTTCAAAAATAAATGAATCCGGGAAAGTTTGCAATCTAGCCATTTCGCGAGCTGAAATCACGCGATTGAGATAAGGATGAATATGAGTACCGCCGTGATTTTCTTTAACAGTCATACTCGGTTTTCCCGGATACTGTCGCTTGAAAGCATCGGCGTAGCTTTCGTACAAAGAACCGCCTGGTGGTACTTGAGCAAGTCTTTCCATGTACTGAACGGAATGACGAGTCCATTCGTGGTTAATTTCGGGGATGGGAGTATACTCTGGTAAATCATCAATTGCTGACTCAATCGCTTTGTATTGTTCGGGCAACAATTGCGGCTTCGGATAGGGATTTTGCATCCCAAATCTATTGGCAATAAAAATGGCTCGCGGCCGGATTTGCGGGACTCCATAGGTTGCGGATTCCAGAACAGCAACGGACATATGGGGATAGCCAATTTCCTGAAAAGCCTCGCAAATGGCTTGCTTAACAGCTCCTTTTTGTATAGTCAATATTCCGGGTACGTTTTCCATGACAACATACCAAGGACGTATTTCAGAGACAACGCGGACAAACTCTCTAAAGAGGCGATTTCGAGGGTCGTTGGGGTCGCGTTTTCCTGCAACAGAGAAGCCTTGACACGGCGGCCCGCCTACCACAACATGAACTGGTGGCGAACCAATTTCAGCGAGCAACTTTTGGGGATTTAAGTTTTTTATATCGTCGCACAAGTGATGGCAATCGGGAAAGTTTTTTGTATGAGTTGCCGAGGCGATGGGATTAATTTCAACGCTTGCTACTGGTCGAAAACCTGCTTGCAATAAACCTTGGGTCATGCCGCCCGCACCGCAAAAAAGATCGACAAATGTATAGTCTGATTTTGGCAGTGACTGAGATTCAATATCAATGAATATCTTGTACGGATCGCAGTCATTTGCTTCTAGTTCGCGTTGGATACGTTCGTAGCGCCCTAATTTTGCTTTCTTCTGCTTTTTGGCAGAAATTGGTTCTGACTCATTTGAGAATAAAGACAGTTGTATTGCTTCCATTTTATATTTGTTTACTGCGTTCTATCTGATGTTGCCCACTTCGGGCAGGGTGTAGAGATCGATCGCACTTAGAGTCGGAGAGTGCGATCGTCCTATTGTACATCTGCGCGGGGATGCAAGACTCAGAAACCCTGTTTATCAAAGCAACCAGGTTTTTGTAGTTTGGGCGCTCCGCTACAATATGCTAAACCTCGTTAGCTGGCATTCTTCTCTATTCGCCAATAAATGGTTCCAAATGAATAGCCATTAATATTTTGGATTGACTTCGCCCTTGAGTGCATTTACTCAAAAAATATTGCGGTTTTCAGGGTTATTCGCTAGAATAGCCAACCTGTCAAGTAAAAAAATCCCACCAACAAGACAGACATTTCCCACATCCGCTTATGACCATTGCCTATACTCCACCTTGGCTGCTGAACAACGGCCTATTAATGACGTTGTACACCGCATTAAGGGCTAGTCGCCGCTGGGAAAAGACGATCGCTGACCCAGAGCCCCCTTACCGAGAACACATCTTTACTGGTGCCTGTGGAGTCCCGATTTTCGGCTGGGTTGCCATCCCCGAAAATCCCCGATATACCATTGTCGGCACTTACGGCATTACTGGCGATCTGGATAATCAATGGTATCTGAAGCTACTAGGCCGTAAAGCCTATGCCCAAGGCTGTGCAGTGGTATTATTTGACTGGCGAGCTCACGGCAAAACTGCCCAACTCTCTCCCACCCTGACTTCTGATGGCTTATACGAAGGCGAAGATTTCGTTCGGATTGCTGCAGCTGCTAAAGAAATGGGATGTCCCGCCCCTTTTTGGTTCACGGGTTATTCTCTGGGCGGACAATTAGCCTTGTGGGCCGTAAAATCAGCTCAGACGATCGCCGATTGGGGGCCTGACTTAGGGCTCGAAGAGTCAGAACTAGCAGGCGCGGCGGTGATTTGCCCCAGCTTGGACTCGAACCGTTCTCTGTCTTATCTAGTTAAAGATGAGTGGGGGAAATTTTTAGAAAAAGCGATCGCGCGACAGTTAAAAAAACTAGCAAAAGACATCGCTAAAGCCCATCCGGGGGCGATCGATCCAGCCGCCATTGCACGCGCCAACAGCATTTGGGGCTTTGACCATGAACTGGTAATTGGCCCGTTAGGTTTCTCCTCTGTGGAAGAATACTATGACGCTAGCAGCGCTCTACACATTTTGCCTCACCTCAAAAAACCCACTTACATCCTTTATGCAGCCGACGATCCGATGTTTGATCCGGTGCTTGTCTCTGAGTTACAAGCCATTAGCGCGAACAATCCTGCCTTAGAATTAGTGGTGACAGCCTGCGGCGGTCATGTTGGGCATATCAGTAGTAAACGTTGTCAGCATCAATTTGGTGATAGCGATCGGTGGTGGGCATGGAATCGGATTTTACAGTGGTTCGATGCCTTGAGTGTGGATTAAGATTATCAAATAAAACCTTAACACTCCTCGGCAATAGTTGCGGGGAGGAAAGGATTAGGGGGTTTAATAGATCTAGTCCAGAACCTTAAAACTATTTCGCAAAAACACTAGACATCTGGGCACAAGCTGAATGGCTCACTGGGACACAATTGTGCATAATTTGCACAGCCAGGTGACTTAACCTCGATGTGACGACAGCATAAGGAGTAGAAGGAATTCTAGTTAAAAACTGGTGAATAAATATCGATTAATTTATTCGTTTTTTTGATAACTGTGTCAGCTATTAACTAGGTAAAACTAAAGCTCCAACTCTCAATCTAATCAAACCGCAAAGAGCGATAATTACTCTCTCGTATTTAGAGTTCGCTGTAGTTGGCTAGCATTGTTAGTGTTATCTTCCCCCGTCCTTGATTGATGCCCTCGTCCTCGGCAACAACAAACAGCACCGCCTCGTACAAAATCTTATTTTAGTTGAGAGACGGGGCGATCGCATCAAAACCAAAGAAACCGGGTTTTTGGCCGCTGCTGTCGGTTTTAACGCCGTATTCTCGTAAAAAACCCGGTTTCTGAGTACCCGCACCTCGATTTTCAGCTTTTAGAGAGATGTAAAAACTCGCCCGATCGCTACACTATGATTAACTAGGAACTCAGCAATTTTGGAGAAGAGGTGAATTGAAATTCGTTTCCGACCCGCAAATAAAAGTTAAAATCCGCAAAATGAACGAGCGGGTGCGGTGGCAAGAAAAATCGATCGTCGATCGGGGAATCGACCAAACTCGGATGGTTTTGGAATCTCCAACCACCGACTCTCCAGAGTTTTCGTTTTTAGTCGTAGGCGACAGCGGCACGGGCAATCACCGCGGCTACAATCCCCAGCGGCAGATTGCCGAACAGATGGTCTCCGAGCGCGAAACTTGCCGTTTCGTCCTCCACACGGGCGATGTAGTTTATCTCGTCGGTTCCAGCGAATATTACTTGCAAAACTTTATTCGCCCCTACCGAGAATTTATAGTCGGCGGCGAGCATCCCTCTCGCATTGCCTACGATCGCATGGTGTTTAACTTTCCCTTTTTGCCCGTACCGGGAAACCACGACTATTACGACTTGCCGATAGTCTACGGCATTCTGTCGGCGACAGCTTTGCCGCTGCGCCGGCTGTTGGGTTCCAAGTTGGATCTCGATGTCGGCTGGCACGGTTCCGATCGCGGAAATACCTACGCCAAAGCGTTTCTCGACTACCTGCAAGCTCACAAAATGCCGGGAGAGATCGATCGCCACCTAGACGCCCACTACACCGCCAGCACCAGCACAGGCCGCTGCCTCCGCTACCAACCCGGACGCTTTACCCGCTTACCCAACCGCTACTACACCTTCCGCAGCGGCGGCATCGACTTCTTCGCCCTCGACTCCAACACCTTCAACGAACCGTTACCGATCCCGAAAACCAAACAGGGCGACATTCGCCGCCAGAATTTGGAACTCGATCGCCAGAAATTGGAACAAGAAAAATTGGTAATGCTCGAAATGTGTGATCGGCTCAATCCCCAAATTCCCGAGGAAGCCGAACAGCTAGACGACTTAGCCGCCAAGTTAGAGCAAGTTGACGAAATCCTGATGGATATTGACAAACAACTGTCTCCCGAAAAAACAGCTACAGACTTTGAACAGCTCGAATGGCTGAAAAAAAGGCTGATTGCGTCTTGGGCTGATTCCGAGGTGCGGGGGCGGGTAATTTACCTGCACCATCCCCCCTACGTGACCGAGGCGACAAAGTGGAATCAAGCTCAAACTTTGGCGGTTCGGTGGCGATTGCGCGAGGTGCTCGACGGGGTGGCAGATGCAGTTGGGGAGGTGGCGCGGGGGCGTCCGCTAGTAGATTTGGTGCTGACTGGCCACGCTCACTGTTTGGAATACCTGCGGACTGGGGATACTGGACACGGCGACTCTGGGATTAATTGGATTGTCTGCGGGGGAAGCGGCCACAGTCTCCGCCGCCAGCGCCCGGAAGGGCCGATCTTGCAGGAAGCATTGAGTCCTGAAGCTTATCGGTTGGCGCGGCAGTCTGGTTCCGAAACAGCCAGCCGGCGGGTAGCGGAATCTTTGCTATTTGTCGGCCGCAGCGGTCAAGGTTCCCACAAACGCCGTCCTTATTCGTGTCTGCGGATTGATGTTCTCGATGGGTGTCCCCCGAAGTTCCGCATCCGACCTTTGGTTGTCGAACGATTTGAGGGGAAATGGCAGGATATCTCGATCGAACCTTTTGTGATTTAACTTTCGTTTTTGTCCAAGTCTCGATCGCCCTTAAAAAGGTGGACTTTAACCGATTGTTCCCCCCTTTTTAAGGTTAGGGGGGATCGAGAGCCGAATGCTGGCACAAAATACTCGTATTAACTTAATTGAGGAGAAAAATTCAATGATTGCTAACTTAACCGCAACGGGCTGGGAAATAATTTACCACCGGGCCCACGCTTTGCTCGCGGCGCAACTTGGCGGACAGTGGAAGCGCTCGAAATCTCCGGTTCGCCTCTACGAAACCATAGCTGCTATTTCGCATCACGATGATTTGGAGAAAGAATGGGAAGAAAATATTTTGACTGAAGCGGGCGCGCCCTTTGATTTTACCTTGCAGACTGAAACTTCTCTGCCGAAAATTAAAGCCATGACGGAGAATTCCCTATATCGCGGTAGGTGGGTAGCAATGCTGATTTCTATGCACATGAGCTATCTCAATGAAGGAAAGCGGGGAGAGTCGAAGGAACTAGACGAGTTTTTGGACGAACAACTGGAAAATCAAAAAAAATGGCAAAAAGAGTTGAATATTTCTCAGGAAGATGCTAAGGCAGCTTATGCTTTTTTCCAGTGGTGCGATCGGCTATCATTAATTCTTTGCAGCCGCGAGTTACCCGCCGGAGAACGAGCTTTAGAAATTAGTGTCGGCCCGGACGGCAAGCGCTACGATATTGTACAGCACAGCAACGAACTCGTGACTGTAACTCCTTGGCCTTTTGAAGAAGATAAATTTACTGTTAACGTCGAAGCGTGCCTTTTGGATAAAGTCAAGTTCGACAGCAACAAGGAAATCAAGGAAGCGTTGCACAAAGCTCGGCGCGAAGTCTTAGAGTGGACTTTTGTCAAGTCTTAATTAAACCTTTGAAAAATAGGTGAAGGTTGTTGTCGGAGTTTAGCGGGCATGGCATTTGTGTTAACTTAATGTTAAAACCATGTCTAAATTAGGGTTATAGTTGAGTCTTGCTCCCCCTTAACTCCCCTTAATAACGGGGGGATAAGAACAGTCAAAATGGGTTTTATTGAGGGGGATGCGATGGCGCTCGAAACTTGGATACAAACCAAAACAATCTAGGATTTCCGTTCAGCCATTACCCATTACCTATTACCAACTATGAAACGTTCAGCTTGCCTAATTTTCAATCCCGCCGCCGGCAACAGCGATCCCGACCAAGACTTAGCTAGAATTAAGGAACTTTTAGAGCCTTTGATTGACTTAGACATTCGGCTGACCACCCGCGAATTAGACGCCGATCAAATCGCCCGCGAAGCAGTTGCCAGGGGGGTTGAGGCAATTATTGCTTCCGGGGGCGACGGCACCTTGTCCGCAGTTGCTGGGGCGATTGTCGGCACAAATATTCCTTTAGGAATTATTTCGCGGGGAACTGCTAATGCTTTTGCTAATGCTTTAGACATTCCAAATACAATTGAAACCGCCTGCGCCACTATTTTGGGAGGGTTGACGCGGGTGGTGGATGCGGCGATTTGCAACGGTGAAATGCCGATGGTTTTGTTAGCTGGAGTGGGCTTTGAGGCGGAAACCGTCGAACTTGCCGATCGCGAAATGAAGAATCGCTGGGGAATGCTGGCTTACATTTTGTCAGGAATTAAACAGTTAAACAATTTAGAAAGATTTGAAGCGGAAATCGAAACCGAAGATAGAATTATCAGCCTTACTGCTGTGGCCGTCACCGTGGCAAATGCAGCGCCGCCTACTTCCATTTTAGCTCAAGGCCCGGCGGGGATTATTTTTGATGACGGCTTGCTGGACATAACGCTGGTGGCGCCTCAGAATAAAGCTGGGGCGATCGCAGCTTCATATCATCTATTGCAAACAGCTTTGAGCGGCAATGCTACGGATCGCGACGACATCGGTTATTTGCGGGCAAAAAAAGTAACAATTAGTGCCGATCCTGCTCAAAAAGTGGTTGTAGACGGGGAAATCATCGGCATGACTCCGGTTTCTATTGAGTGCGTTCCGGGAGGTTTAACTATTTTTGTACCGCGAGTTGAAGAAGAGCAAGTGGTGGAAAAACTCACCGGTTTAGCGGACATCGAAATTACATTGAAACCCTTAACTTAAAAATTTTAGCGACACAAACAAAAAGAAAGACCGCCCGCGCGGTCTTTCTTTTTTAGGCGTCTAAAATTTGGCGAATGCGGCGCTCCAAACGTTCGAGATCGAGTCCGCCTTCATCGCGGCTGATGCGGCGCACCGTGAGGTTAACATTGCTCAAATCTGCCAGCAAATCTTGGAGAATTTCTTGTTGCTGCCGAGCTTGAGTTATTTCGCGCGGTTCCTGCACCAAATCGCGAACAATTGTATCTTCCGCGCGCGAAGCAACGATCGGGTCTGCTTCGCCGTCTACGTGCACAAAAGTGCGCCGACCGGGCCCGCGTTCTTCTTCAATTGGTATTACTGCTGTTACTCTATCGGAGCGTACATATTTGCCAAATCCCAGGTGGACTAAGACGGATGATTGTATTTTCATAGAGAGCAACTTTTATTGGTTCGTTATCTATATTTTAACTTTTAACAATTAGAGATGACAACTAAATTAGAGCTATCCTTACTACAATATTTGTCGGTTTTTCCTCAGTATTATAGTGGTCATATTTAGTAAAAAGTGCTAATATATGCGGTAATAGCATGATGGCTCAGAAACCGCGTTTTTTAGCGAATTTGCAGGCTGCAAGGCGTTTTTTGGTAGCAACCCGGTTTCGAGGAGTCGGAGGGCATGGGAACCCAAAAACCAGGTTTTTACGGGAGCTTCGGGCTACAGCACGTCTTTTGGTAACAACCCGGTTTTTTTGGTCGGAGTGTCTAAGTGATGGGTTAACATAAAAATAGAGCAATTTGCGATCGCCCGCAGCGCATTTCAGGGACACAGCCTACCGATTCTAGATTTGAGCATTACTTCCACGGAAAAACAGGAAAGCCTAAATCATGCTAATTAGTCTCGACTTAGTTATCAGCCTCCTGACGGCAATTCCCTTCGGCACCATCAAAGACAAGTTTCAGCGCAACGAAACAGTCATCAAATTATTAAAAAGATTTAACCTCGACCCCGATGCTCCGCCCGCAGATTTTAGCGGAGTGTATGTTTATACTTTAGTAGAATACGGCGCTGGGAAACCGAAGCAGATTTTAGAACTGTTTCGCCAAAAAGAGATTGAATCAGCATTTCGCAAAGCTTTCGAGTCCGATAGCCCAGCTATTTTAATTAAAGCAGGCGATGACTATCTGAATGAGTGTGCTTTAGGCAAAGAAATTCGAGATTTAGGTATTGACCCCAAACGGGAATTCATGGCATTTGCCGCCGTGTTTATGGAAGTAGCAAAGCGGACGCGGACGCTGGGAGATGTGATGGTGGGAAATGCGATCGCCTCTTTGCAAAAACGCCTATCTATGGTAATGGATCGCATCGATCGCCTCCCCACTATCGAAGGAATTCGCACCGAATTTGCACGACTGGAAGCTGAAGATTATCCCGCACTTCCCGCCGCAGCATCAACTAATATTCAAAAGTCTCAAGCCTTTATTTTATCGCAACAAGTTCGAGGTTGGTTTGAAACATTAAGTTATAAGTTTGAGCCATATCAAATCTCGGAAGATAACTACTTTGAATGGATTATCAATGTCCCCGTCAGACGCAATCGGTACGATCGCATTTTAGTGCGCGGAATTGCCGGAGAAGCCGGAATCAGAGACATTTCAGCCTTGCGCGAGTCGGTGAAAAAACAGCGCACCGATGAAGGCTGGTTAGTTACCGCCCGCCGCATCAGTAGCGCCGCGCGGGATGAAGTAAAAAAAGATGAAAATCGCGATCTAGCTTGCTATACTTTCGATGAATTGCTCGACCAAGATGCCGATTTTACCGCTTATCTCGATTGGCTGGAAACTGAAATCACCAGCCGGGAAATTAATACTAAATACGTGCCTCTAGCTTGTACGAAAGACGAAATCGATCCAGATACTCACCGCAAAATAGGGGTGAGTCATTATGACGGGCGAGATGGCTGGATCGAAGGTTACATCGACCTGTGGTTAGATGACCCAGTAAAAGAACATATTTCAGTTTTAGGAGAATTTGGAACCGGGAAAACTTGGTTTGCAATGCACTATGCTTGGCTGGCGCTGCAACGCTACAAAAAAGCTCAAAGACGAGGCTTGGAACGCCCGCGTTTACCGTTAGTAATTCCGCTGCGAGATTACGCTAAAGCCGTAAGTGTCGAGTCGCTATTTTCCGAGTTTTTCTTTCGGAAGCACGAGATACCTTTGGCGGGTTATTCGGCCTTTGAACAACTAAATCGGATGGGTAAGTTTCTGTTGATTTTCGATGGTTTTGATGAAATGGCCGCTAAGTGCGATCGGCAAGAAGCCATCAACAACTTTTGGGAACTAGCAAAAGCCGTGGTTCCCGGCGCAAAAGTCATCCTGACTTGCCGTACCGAACACTTTCCTGAAGGCAACGAAGGACGGGCTTTGTTCAATGCAGAACTGCAAGCATCAACAACCATTTTAACAGGCGAACTTCCCCAATTTGAAGTATTAGAATTAGAGAAATTTAACGACGAGCAAATTCGGCAAACGCTGTCATTCCAAACAGAAGCGGCTACTGTCGAAAAAGTGATGGGAAACCCGCAGTTATTGGATTTAGCGCGTCGCCCGGTGATGACAGAGTTAATTTTGGAAGCATTGCCCGATATTGAAGCTGGAAAACCAGTCGATATGTCGCGGATCTATCTGTATGCGGTGCGGCGGAAGATAGAGAGAGATATCACAGCCGAACGCACTTTTACTTCGCTAGCAGATAAGCTTTACTTTTTGTGCGAATTGTCTTGGGAAATGATGTCTACCGACCAAATGAGCCTGAATTATCGGGGTTTTCCCGATCGCATCCGAGGCCTGTTTGGTTCTGTCGTCCAAGAGGAAAAAGACTTAGACCACTGGCACTACGACATGATGGGTCAAACGATGCTGATCCGCAATGCCGATGGCGATTATACTCCAGCCCACCGTTCGCTGTTGGAGTTTTTTGTCGCATATAAATTTGCGGCGGAATTGGGAGTTTTGGCGGCAGATTTTACCGAATTAGTTGCGCCGGAACAGTCTTGTTTAGATCGCAATGCAGCCCCTCAAAAATATGCTTGGTCTAGTTATTGTCGGCTGCAAGCCCAAAAGAGAAATAACGGTGAACTTATTGCGCCTTTGCAGGGATTTGCTGCTGAAGATTTAGGGCAACTCCGTCAGAGTTTCGGACACGCGCCGCTGACAAAAGCAGTGATGGATTTGTTGTTGCCAATGGTAGGGGCGGTGTCCTCGTGCCGGCCCTGCCTCGATGTAGGGGCAGCTACGGAGGAATTATTGGAAATTGTGGAAGCAACGCGGGGAAAAACTGAAAGTGAGGTAGGTTATGTGGGAGGGAATGCAGCGACGCTGTTGGTGAAAATCGATCGCACTGCGTTAGAAACAAAAGACCTTTCTCGTGCGGTTATTTTAGGTGCTGATTTTACAAATGCGACGCTGCGTCGCGTCAACTTTGCTGAAGCTAATTTGGCTAATTCTGATTTTACTAAAATCTTCAGCAGCGTGCGATCGGTAATATTTAGCCCTGATGGCAAACTGTTAGCTACAGGTGATACTGATGGCATAGTTCGCTTGTGGGAAGCTAGCAGTTGCAGAGAAATATTGACCTGTAAAGGACATACCAACGTGGTGGAGTCAGTCGCCTTCAGTCCTGACGGTAAGATACTTGCTAGCGGGAGTTATGAAAATATAATCAAGTTATGGGATGTCAAGACTGGTGAATGTTTAAAAGTTTTGCAGGGACATACCGGATCGGTAATGTCAGTCACCTTCAATCCTGATGGAAATATACTCGCTAGCGGGAGTTTTGATGGCGCGATCAGGTTATGGGATATTCACACGGGTGAATGCTGCAAAATTTTGCAAGACCATACTAAAGTTGTATTTTCAGTGGCTTTCCATCCTGCTGGTGAGATGTTAGCCAGTGGAAGCGGCGACACAACAGTAAGGCTGTGGAATGTCGGTACTGGTGAATGCCTCAAAATTTTGTACGGTCATACTAAAAACGTGTTTTCAGTAGCTTTCCATCCTGCGGGTGAAATACTTGCTAGTGGCAGCAGCGAAAAAACAGTGAAACTGTGGGATATCAGTAGCGGTGAATGTCTCAAAACTTTGGAGGGACATGGCGATCGAGTACGGTCAATAGCCTTCAGTCCTTCGGGCGAAATACTCGCAAGTGGAAGTCACGATCGAACTGCAAAGCTGTGGGATATCCGCACTGGAGAATGCTTGAATACTTTGCAAGGACATAGCAATCAAGTAAGGTCAGTCGCCTTCAGTCCAAACGGTGAAATACTTGTTAGCGGTAGTTACGATAAAACGCTGAGGCTGTGGGATATCGACAGCGGTGAATGCTTGAATACACTGCAAGGGCATCGCAATCAAGTAATATCGATCGCCTTCAGTCCAAACGGTAAAATACTTGCTAGTGGCGATGACGAACAAACTGTCAAGCTGTGGGATGTCAGCAGCGGTGAGTGCCTCCAAATTTTGCACGGGCATCTCGATCGGGTAAACTTAGTTGCCTTCAATCCTTCGGGTCAAATACTTGCCAGCGCTAGTTATGACCAAACACTGAAACTGTGGGATATTCGCAGTGGTGAATGCCTTCATACTTTGCCAGAATTTGGCAATGAAACACGATCGATCGCCTTCAGTCCAAATGGTGAAATACTTGCGAGTGCAGGTTATGACCAAACGGTGAGGCTGTGGGATATCGGTACTGGCGAATGCCTCAAAACGTTGCACGGACATAACAATTATGTATACTCGGCTGCTTTCAGTCCTTTGGGCGAGATATTTGCCAGTGAAGGTTTTGACGGAACGGTGAGGCTGTGGGATATCCATAGTGGTGAATGCCTCCAAATATTGCAGGGGCATACGGATTGGGTACGCGCGATCGCCTTTAGCCAGAACGGTGAAATACTTGCCAGTGGAAGTATCGATCAAACAGTAAGAGTATGGGATATCAACAGCGGTGAATGCCTCAATATTTTTCACGGGCATACTGATTGGATACGTTCAGTTGCCTTTAGTTATTCAGGTGAAATAGTTGCTAGTGGAAGTGTAGATGGAACGGTAAGAATATGGGATATCCGTACAGGTGAATGTCTAAAAATTTTGCAAGATCATACCAGTAGAATTAACTCAGTTGCCTTCAGTTCAAATGAAAAAAATATTGCTGCTTGTAGTCGGGATGGCACAATTATGATTTGGGAGATTGAGACTGGTGAGTGCCTCAAAATCCTCAAAAGTGACAGACCTTATGAGGGGATGAATATCGCGGGCGTTACGGGTTTAACGGAAGTTGAAAAAGCCACTCTCAAAGCTTTAGGGGCTGTGGAAAATTGATCGTCGCAAAGGAGGAAGTATGCAGTCAGCAATACGGATTACAACCAAAGTTCTTGCAGGAAATAAACTTGAAATTCAAGTGCTACCTGGTTCTGTGGGTGAAGAGGTTGAAGTTTTTGTGATTATACCAGAAAAGCCTCCGGGGCGGCGTAAGGTGTTGGAATTGCTTACAGAAATCCGCAGCCGTCATGTTTCCAGAACAGTTGAAGAAATTGACCGGGAACTAGAAGAAGAAAGAAACTCATGGGACAACTAAACTTACCATCCTCTGCTACAATTTACTTGGAGCAAGTGGAGAGTCAATTTAAAATATAAGTTAAATCACTCGGGAGGCAAAACAATGAATACGGCTAAATTATCGATCGCTGATGACTATCAGACAGTCATATTACCTAAAGAATTTCATTTGGCAGGAAATGAAGTGTATGTCAAAAAAATAGGAGATGTTCTTGTCCTAATCTCCAAAGAAAATCCTTGGAAAACTTTTTTTGATAGTTTAAATATGTTTTCTGACGACTTTATGCTAGTCAGGGAGCAGCTTCCTTTGGAGACGAGAGAGGCTTTTGAATGAGATTTTTACTAGATACTAATATCTGCATATACATCATCAAGCGCAAACCACAAATAGTCTTCGATAAATTCCAAACAATTGAATTTTTTGATATTGGCATTTCATCTGTTACTATTGCCGAACTTGAGTATGGAGTTTACAAAAGTCAGCGTCAAGAGCAAAATCGGGCTGCACTAATTCAGTTTTTAATAACTTTACCAGTAGTTCCTTTTGATGAAAGAAGCACCAAAACTTATGGACAAATTAGAGCAGGATTAGAACGTCAAGGTATTGTCGTTGGCCCAATGGATTTGCTGATAGCATTCCAAGCAATCAGTTTGGGGCTGACACTGGTGACGAATAATGTGAGAGAATTGTCGCGTATCCCAGGATTAACCTTAGAGAATTGGGTTGATTCGTGAGTACATTGTTATATCCCTTCTTCCCTTTGAATAGATCCAAAAACCTGTTCAACAGTTAGATTTAGTTCGGGAAAAGCAGAGGATAAAATTCGATCGCCCTCTCGGAACAGGCTAACCTGATACTCCCCATCAACCAACTGGTAAACTGAGATAGTCGGTTGTTTCGGATTACCAATGAAACGTTTGCCGCCCAAAGCAGCATAATCCACAACCCAATATTCCGGGATACCCAATCTTTCATAATCAGCCACTTTAACCAGGTAATCATCTTGCCAGTTGGTGCTAACTACCTCCACCGCAAGTTTAACAGAATCACCTTGCGTAATAATCGATGATTTTTTCCAAAGTGGCTCCGAAATCAAGGCTGGCTTGTCTAATACAGCAATTTCCAGGTTTATGGAGTACGGTTGCAAGGGTTTGTCAACCATTTTGGTAAGTGTTTGGGATTAAGGTGTACTCTATTTGCGTGGAATATGCTGTATTATGATGTCTGGCTGAAACCCTGTAGTCGCTGCTGGAGGTCTGACGAAATAGGTTGATGGTGTTATATACGGAAGATTTAGGCGATCGATTTCTACGTTAATTTTGCGGATGAGAAAACTTGTAACTTCCTCATGGTCTCCGTTTGGATTCTTCTCAACTATCACTCCATTTCGTAGCTCGAAACGTCCTTTGCCATCGGGATACCACTCTAGGAATTCTTCAAATGTTAGTAGTTTGGCTGTGGTTTGAATCATGTTGGCACTGCCTGTTCTTTTTAACTGGAATCAGTAAATATCCAGTTGGATAATTTATTGTATCATTCTTAATAGGACTTACGCACGGGTAGTCAGAAACCGGCTTTTTTCAACAATACTTCGTTGAGGCCAGCAGAAACGGCCAAAAACCCGGTTTCTAACGTACCTACTGACTAAACTGTTGAGCGTAGTAGCCAGCATAGCGATCGCCCTTTTCCAGCAACTCCTCGTGCGTCCCAGATTCTACAATTCTTCCTTTTTCCAAAACTAAAATGCGATCGGCTCTCCGCACAGTAGCCAAGCGGTGAGCGATAATAAACACAGTGCGATCGCGCATCAATCTTTCCAGCGCTTCTTGCACTAAACCTTCGGATTCCGAATCCAGCGCCGATGTCGCTTCATCCAAAATCAATATTCTCGGATCGAGCAAAACTGCACGGGCGATCGCAATTCTTTGTTTCTGTCCCCCAGATAAGTTTACACCCCTTTCTCCCACCCAAGTTTGATAGCCGTCGGGAAACTCACTGATAAATTGATGGGCGTTAGCAATTTGTGCCGCTTTTTCAACATCTTTTAGTTCATAATAAGATTGACCGAAAGCGATATTTTGAGCAATTGTACCCGAAAATAAAATCGTTTCTTGCGGTACAATTCCGATTTGCCTCCGCAGAGTATTTAAAGTGACATCTTGAATATCAATACCGTCAATTAAAATCTGTCCCGCTTGCGGATCGTAAAATCTCGGTAACAAGTTTACTAAAGTAGTTTTTCCCGCACCGGATGCGCCGACAAGGGCGATCATTTCTCCGGGAAGCACCAACAAACTCATGTTTTGCAGAATGGGTGTCTCTGAGTTATAGGCAAAATTAATATTGCGGTATTCGACTTTTCCGGTAACATGGGGAAGTTCAATGGCACCCGATTTTTCGACAACAGCGGGTTGAATTGCTAATAATTCAAAAATGCGATCGCTAGAAGCTTCTCCCTGCTTAAAATCTCCGTAATTAGCAGTTGTAATAGCGATGGGGTCAATTAAAAGTGCCACCCCTGCGATATAACTTATAAATTGAGTACCTGTGAGATTTCCTTGAGAAATTTGCCAACCTCCCAGGAAAAAGAGCAAAATCACGCTCATCGCTTCCAAAAAGCCAACTACAACGAACTGAAGTGCTTTTACTCTTTCTGACAAATACTTAGCGCGGCGGTTTTGTTCTGCTTCTTCTGCAAAGCGGGCAATTTCGTAGTCTTCAGCCACAAATGCTTTGATTAAACGAATGCCGCTGAATACTTCTGTCAGCAAAGCGGATAAATCCGAGATGCGATTTTGACTTTGGCGCGAGTAACTCAGCAGTCTCTCGCCAAACCAACCAATTAAGATAGCCATCAGCGGTGCAATAATTAATGCACCCAAGGTTAATTGCCAGTTGAGATAAATCATATATCCCAGGACGGCAATTAGCTGCAAAATGCAAGGAATAAACTGATGAAAAAATTTATTTACGACTTCGCCAATGCGGTCAATATCTTCGGTGAGGCGGTAGGATAAGTCTCCGGTTTTGGCAGTTTCAAAGTACCCGAGATTGAGTTTTTGCAGGTGGGAGTAGACTTTTTTGCGGATTTCTAAAGCAATAGTCAAAGCTGCTTTCGCCATCAGCGTATCTTGACCGTACTGGGCTGTACCGCGAAGTAGAAATATAATGGCGCTGAGTGCAGCAATTTGAGCGAACCCTTGTAAATCTCCTTTACCTATAAATTTGGCTGTTTCGCCAACCAGCCACGCTATAATCGGCCAAAATACGGTAAATACTACGGTACAAGCTAATGCTTTACCGATGGTTTGTTTTTGGGGACGGAGGTAGGGTAAGATTTGCCAGTATGTCGATCGAGTTTTCAAGATATTTTGCCCTCGCAAATTCTGTTTTTAGAGATATCTGCAAGAATATTCAAACTTCGATCCCCCCTAGCCCCCCTTAAAAAGGGGGGGACAAGAACACTCAAAGTCCCCCTTCTTAAGGGGGATTTAGGGGGATCTCTGCGTAACTCATAGAGATATCTGAGCCAGAATATGATAACAGCGATCGGACAAATCTCCACAATCATTCTTGACCGTCGGGATGAGTAGCCTGTACTTTAGCCCCCGCGACAACTTCGCCCCGAAAGGCGGCTGACTGTCCGGGCGCAAGAGTAACTGGTTCAGCGTAGATAAATCCGTTGTCAATTAAATTGCCTGACTCGTCCAAAACTTCATAATTGACTTTGACATTCTTGATTATTTTGCAGCCTTGATTAAGGACTTGACCGCTGAAAAAGTTGCCGTCATAATTAGTCGCCTTAATTGACACTTTCGCAGCGATGTTGGGACCGGGAATGCAAGTTTTGGAAGTTCCTAAAGATGGCTGTTTCTCGCATAACTTGCCCAAGTCTACTGTTTTGCCGTCGGGGGTTTTCATGTAGCAAAACGGCTCGTCAATTTCGGAGTTTTGGGCAAGTGTATTTGTAGAGTATGCAATCAAAGGGCGAGTTGATATCGAGGACATTAGCCAAATCGATAAAGCTCCTGTTAAAGGTAAATAAATCATGTTTTTTCTGCTTTTTATGAAATAAATTCTACAAGATAATGCAGCTAAAATTTAGGCTAGCATATCTATAGGTATGGCGCGTCGCGCTCACGCTGCATTGTGCTATGATAAGACATAAAACTTGAGAAAGTAAAGTAAAGTCATGGTCGTTACTCAAGATAACCCAGGATAAAAAACGTTAGAACTGATCGTAACGTGGGAGAAGTTGCCAGACGACTTCCAATTAGAAGAAAAACCAGTAGAGGATACAGGTCAACCGCTAATTGCTGGAGCACTGCGAGAAATCTTAGAACTGAGAGGATCGATCGGGCCATTAATGCTGATAGCCAGCAACTTTGGCATTTGCGCTACTGTCAACGGCGAGTTAGTAATCAAAGCACCAGATTGGGTTTATGTACCGTCGGTACTGCCGGCAGAATCGAGAAGAGACCGCAAAAGTTATACCCCAAACTTGGAAGGAGAAATCCCGACCATTGTTATGGAATTCTTGTCGGAAACAGACGGCGGCGAATATTCTGTCAAACGTACTTTTCCTCCAGGAAAGTGGTTTTTTTACGAACAAATTCTGCAAGTAGCAACTTACGTCATTTTTGACCCAGAAACTGGCTTGCTGGAAGTATATCGCTTGCAAAATGGCAAGTACGAATTAGAATTTCCCGACGCGGAAGGTCGCCACTGGATGGCAGATATTGGTTTGTATTTAGGAACGTGGCGGGGGGAGAAAGAACAGCGTTCAGGCTATTGGTTGCGCTGGTGGGATGAAGCAGGAAATCTGCTTTTATGGGGTGTAGAACAGTTAGCAGCAGAACGTGAACGGGCCGATCGCGAACGTGAACGGGCCGAACGACTGGCTGAATATTTGCGCGATCGGGGAATTAACCCGGACGAGATTATTTGATAAGTTGTACGCCATATCTGTAGGGTGCGCAATGCGCACCTTACGAGATTATCTAATACTCGGCTTTCTATTGCCAAGATTCCGCGCTCCGGGAACTTTCCGGCTGGGACGGCGATTGTTCAAACTGCTCGCAGTTCTAACATTCAAAGCATCAACAGAAGGTATCAAACCCAAGTCTTGCAAAATTTCAACAGCCGCCCTTTGTCCAGTTTCGCAACCGCCTTCCATGTAACCTTGATTTTCCAGCGAAGTGTGTTCCCCGGCAAAATATAAATTGCCAACTCGTTCGCCTTCAACCCCGTACATTTGCGTCCACTGTCCGACTAAATAGCAGGCGTAAGAACCTTTAGAAAAGCGTTCTCCCGGCCAATAAGCTCGCACAGCTTTGCCCGATCGCAAATTACTCACTCCGGGAAAAACTCTTTCAAATTGGTTCAAAAATTTTTGTGCTTGGTCTTCTGGAGTTCCGGCACCGATCGACAAACCCTGCTTTCCTCCTGTAAAATTAGTAACTAAACCGTTAGGAGTAGGAACAAAAGGCGTAGCTTCCCAGGTATTCTGGAATCCTAAATCGCTATAAACAGAAGCAGTCGATCGATAAAGTTCCCGCCAAATTCGGCTGCGGTAGCCGGTAACTAACTTAGAATTAGTACCGTAACCCAATTGCTCGATCGCCCTACGCTTCGGTTGGGGCAAAGGTACGTTAATTTTAACGTCTCGCAGAGTGCTGAACGGCAAAGTTAACAAAACTCGCTCGTAAGTGCGCTCGAACGCGCTTTGTCCCGATCGCAAATTTACCCGATAGCGGCCATCCGGCAAAAGAGTAATCGCTTCCAAAACCGTCCCCGCCTCGATCGAACCCGACAATTGACTTGCTAAACTGTTGATAATTTGACTGTTGCCACCGTCAATCTCATAACGCTCATCGCTGTTGCCGTACAATTCAAAACTGCCAGCTTCAGAACCGATTAAAAACAGCAGATTTAACGCCGACTGTTCCTCGGGATCTCGACCGTATTCTCCAGTATAAGCAATGCGGAGTAACTGCCGGACAATCGTGCTAGTCTCAGCTTGGTCTAGATATTCAGCGATCGAAAGATTGTCCAATCTTTCCGCTGCTTCTGTAAAATCTTGATAGCTAATTTCATCGCCAACCGCCTGCAAATCAGCACTAATTTTACTAGCTAGCGGCGCAAATTCCGCGATTATTTGCTCAAGAGAAAAGCGGCGCCCTTGAAAGAAAAAAGTATCCTTCACCAGTCCACTCTGCACTTGGGCTAAGTCGATCGCCCGCAAACCCAATTCCGTCGCCAGCGAGATTAAATTAGTATGACCGGTGTCAATAAATGCTCCTCCCACGTCCACCGGAATCAGCGTTCCAGCCGCCTTGGGAATAGTGCGAATCCGCCCCCCCACGCGGTTAGTTGCCTCGATTATATCGGCGCGCACGCCCGCTTGGCGCAAGCGATAAGCCGCCGTCAAACCCGCAATTCCCGCACCGACAACCAAAATGGGCGATCGTCCGCCCTGTTGAGCAAAAGCTCCCCCTTCCTCCCTGGTAAAAGTCGCAGCAGCGACAGCCCCCGCAGCAGCTAAGCCCCCGTGCAGCAAGCTGCGCCGAGATATGGGAGAATTGGGAATACCAGCCGTCAGCATCCCCAGCAGTTCATCAGCCGGAATGCCCGTTTCCCTTGATTTCTGAGCAATATTTGCAGCGCGGCGCAGCATTGCCATCAGTCCAGATTTAGCCATAATTAAGACATCCTCACAAAACAAAACTTTGATGTAAACTGGATTCTCGATCGTGCAATTTCCAGACTAAAGTCCAGAGAGATTTTTTTAATAATGCTAACCCTCAGAACACTGTTCGACAGCAAATTTTATCTCGAAAACAACCCAGATGTCGCCGTAGCAGTTGCCAGAGGCACGGTATCGAGTCCCTTCGATCACTACCGAAAAATTGGCAAATTTGAAAATCGCGACCCGAATGCCCTGTTCGACGCCAGCTATTATTTAGACACCAATACAGATGTAGCGGTATCAGCCAAACTCAATGGCTTTTCAGCAGCCGATCACTTTATTAGATTCGGTCAATTTGAACGACGCAACCCCAACCCTTTCTTCGATGTTGGTTTCTATTTAGCAAGCAACCCAGACGTGCAGACAGCAGTCCAAACAAATCAATTTACCCCTTTTGAACACTACTTCAAAGCCGGTCAATTTGAAAACCGCAAAGCCAGCGTTTTCTTTGACCCCAGCTTTTATCTAGAAAAATATCCGCTGGTAGCAGCAGCAGTCCAAAGCGGCGCAGTTAAAAGTGCGATCGACCATTACATTCAATTCGGTCAACAAGAAGGACTGTTGAGCAATCTCCCCGATCCCGCAGACAATTTGAACGCAGCAAAAAGCCTGGGCATTCTGACAGAAATTCAAACAGCGAGCGATTTTGTGGGAACTGCAGAACCAGCCGACATTTACAGTTTCATCCTCAATACTCCCAGCCTTTTCAGTGTAACTATTGACGGTTTGAGTGCAGATGTTGATGTTGAATTAATTCAAGATCTCAACGGCAACGGCGCAGTTGGATTAGACGATATTATTGCTTCGTCTAACAATTTAGGCACGTCTTCAGAAACAATTGTCAGCAATGGGCCTTTACCTGCGGGGACTTATTTTGTCCGCGTTTCTCAATTTCAAGGCGATACAAATTATGACTTGAGATTGCTAGCCGCTCCTTCTCCCACGCCGCTTGTATGACAGGATGGTCTACAGTTGAAGGCAGCCCAAATTGGAAGGTGGAAGACAGAAGGCAGAATTAAAGAAAAACATATAATTCAATAATTCTGCTGGTTGGTCAGTTAGATGTTGTCCGGTTAATTGCTTCTAATATAATAGTTTGTCGTCAGCTTTTTAAGAGAAGAGAGGACTGAATTCCTCACTACAAACTTAATTATACTTTGTTGACCGGACTTGAGATAAAAAAACAATTCTCTCTTCATTCTTCCATCTTCCCTCTTCCATTGGGCTGCTCTTTCACTTATTAGTTTCTTACCCCCTGGGAGAGGGCAAAGATTGAACAGGTGCCGGAGGCCAATTAGAGCGACTTCTGGTTAGAGTAGTAGACACCAAAGCATAGCCCAAAACAGCGGGAAGCACGATCGCACTCAGAAACACGATCGCCGCAGCCCAACTCATCGCATTCGAGATCGGGCCGTAATGAGTGCGGTAAGGGTCAAAGGTGGGTAAATTAGGCCTAGGGGCGTCCCGCAGCGCGATCGGACGTTTGAACCGCACTCGCCTGTCGTCGAGCTTTTCGAGCAAAGTCCAGCCAACTTCCGCCTCTTCTTGGCACAGTTTGTGAAAAATCGCAGGATTGCGAAACAAATCGTTGCTAGCCCGCACAATCTTGTACTCCCAAACCGTCAAATCAACAGCATTAGGAGTGGGTGGAGGATTGCCATTAGAGGGCGCATTTTCAGGCGCATTAAAATTATCTTCTTGAGATTCGTACCGAGTCAAAACTTCCTCCTCCTCGTTGTATTTTTGCCACACAGCCAATTGCTCGCGGCTCACCAATACACCCGCGAGCGCCGCCTCCAAGCCGAGGCTGCCAACCATCAAACTCCAAATCAGAATTTCAACCATAAAAGGAGTTAAAAGTTAAAAATCAAAAACTAAAAAGACTCGCTTTTAACTTTCAATCTTTAATTTTCAAATAGCCTTCCACCAGACAATCTGGACCCACCGAGCGCCAAGAAACCCGCTCTAAAGTCAAAGCATCAGTCATTGCGGAAAACCCCAAATCTCCCACAGGAGTTGGAGACCCTTGACCGCCGACAATTTTAGGAGCAATAAAAGCCATAATTTTTTGAACTGCACCCTCAGCAATTGCCCTCGCCGCCAAAGTGCCGCCACACTCCCAGAGTACAGAAAGAAAAGATCGATCGTACAAATAAGCCATAACATTAGTCGGTGTCAGCGGCGAGAGTTCCACAACTTCCACCCCTTTTGCGATCAAAAATTCCTGAAATTCCGGGTTAACCCCAGGCTCAGTCAGCACCAAAGTAGCCGCCACAGAGGTTTCCCACAACCAAGCCGACTTTGGCAAATCCAGAGTGCGGCTCATCACCACCCGCAGGGGATTATTCCTATCAGGCTGGTGACTCGTCAGTAGGGGATTGTCCAGACGCACCGTATTTCCCCCAACAATCACAGCATCGCAGCCGACGCGCACCCGGTGTACCTCGCTCCGAGCCTCCTCGCCTGTCACCCAAGCGCTGTGGCCGCTACTGGTAGCAATTTTACCGTCCAAAGTCATTGCATATTTCAAAATTCCCAAAGGCCGGCGGTATAAAATTCGGTGAACGAAAGCCTCGTTGAGTTTTTGGCAAGCTTCGCCTTCCACTCCCGCCACCACTTCAATCCCAGCCTCTCGCAACCGGGTCAGCCCAGTTCCAGCGACCAAAGGATTCGGATCGACCATGCCAGCCACTACTTTTGCCACCTTGGCCTTAACTAAAGCTTCGGAACAGGGAGGAGTCCGCCCGTAGTGGTTGCATGGCTCCAGGTTTACGTAGACGGTCGCTCCTTCGGCGAGTTCCCCCGCTTCCCGGAGCGCAAAAACTTCGGCGTGAGGTTGACCGGCACCGGGATGAAACCCTTCGCCGACAATCTTGCCATCTCGGACAATTACAGAACCGACAAGGGGGTTGGGTGCGGTTTTGCCCAGAGCGCGGCGAGCCAATTCTATGCAGCGGCGCATCATGGCTCGATCGAACTCTTGAATTTCGCTGTTTTCCAGTTGTTTTGTACCTGGCTGCTGTCGATTAGCTAAGCTGGCGATCGCTTGAGCGTCCGCCGGAAAAGTTTCCATGAGATTTTGGTATTATATCTATCCCTGAGTGTACTGACTTTGATGCTAATTTTGGCTGCGATCCGACGATCGATTGCTGCTGGGGCCCACTGTAAGTTACCAGGCTGTCAGGGCAATTTATGGCGATCGGGCAGCTTCTAACCCGATCGCATAGCTTTAACATTAAGAAACAATAGCAGGTGCTTGAAAAAACAATGAGTCAGGACATGAAGCGGGAATTTGCCAGCCGCGACGAATTAATTGCCTACGTG
The DNA here is from genome assembly GCF_036701245.1 of Microcoleus sp. Pol14D4. Lineage (NCBI taxonomy): Bacteria > Bacillati > Cyanobacteriota > Cyanophyceae > Oscillatoriales > Microcoleaceae > Microcoleus > Microcoleus sp. Pol14D4. Next base: position 16,063 of record NZ_JAUBQM010000038.1, on the reverse strand, counting down.
CGCGAACAGTTCCCCGAAGCCGCCGGCCGGGACAGCAGCGTACCCCCAACCCCAGGCGGGCGGAAAGCAGCCGAGACAGCCCTGCAACAAATTGACCCCAGCAAATACGGCTCAACCCGCAATTTCCTCAACGGTGCGGTAACGCGCTTGTCGCCCTATTTGCGCTACGGGGTTTTGAGTCTTGCCGAAGTCCGGGATGCCGTGCTGGAGAAGGTGCGGCATCAAGAAGAGGCCGTAAAACTTGTCAACGAGTTGGGTTGGCGGGATTATTGGCAGCGACTGTACGCCGAATTGGGCAACGGGATTTGGCAAGACCGCGAACCCTACAAAACTGGTTACACTGCTAAAGATTACAGCGAAACTCTGCCGGAGGATGTCGTCGAGGGCACGACTGGTTTGGTTTGCATCGACAGTTTCAGCCGCGAGTTGCGAGAAACTGGTTATTTGCACAATCACCAGCGGATGTGGACTGCCGCTTATCTCGTACACTGGCGCCGCGTGGGCTGGCAAGCCGGAGCTCGCTGGTTTTTGCAACATTTGCTAGATGGAGATCCGGCGAGCAATAATCTTTCTTGGCAGTGGGTAGCAAGCACTTTTAGCCACAAACCTTATTTTTTTAATCGGGAAAATTTGGAGCGTTACACTAAGGCGGTTTATTGTCGCGATTGTCCTTTTTATGGGCAATGCGATTTTGAGGGAACTTACGAATATTTGGAAGGGCAGTTGTTTCCTCATGGAGAAAAGGTCGATCGTAGCGGCGGTTCTAAAAGTTGGGAACGCCCTAAAAAAGGTCGCAGAAATTAAAAAGTTATTGGGCATGGGGAATGGGGAATGGGGCATTGGGCATTGGTTATTAGTTATTAGTTATTAGTTTAGGACTTACGCACCGACTCTACTTGTAGGGTACGCAGTGCGTACCTTACCACTACGCGTAGTATAATCTCTCAGTTTTTGCGTAATTCCTGTAGTGATTAGTTACCAACTAGCAATGCCCAATTCCCAATACTTCGGCTACGCCAGCGTACAAGTCCCCAATGCCCAATGCCCAATGCCCAATGCCCAATGCCCCATTCCCAATTACTAATTTATGAACAATCCGATTATTTGGCTGCACGGCGACTGTTTGAGTCCTGAAGGTCCGGCTTTTCAAGCGCACCCAGAGGCACCGGCAATCTGGGTTTGGGATGATGCGCTCATTGATGAATGGCAGTTGAGTCTTAAACGAATGGTGTTTATTTACGAATGTTTGCTGGAGTTGCCGGTAGTTATTCGGCGGGGCGATGTGGCGGCGGAAGTTATCGCTTTTGCGATCGAATCCGGCGCCAATCAAGTGGTAACTGCGGAAAGTCCCAGTCCTCGCTTTCAGGATATTTGCCGGGAAATTCAGCGATCGCACCCTGTAGAAGTTTTGCCACCCGAACCCTTTGTCCGCTACGATGGTTACATTGATTTGAAGCGTTTTTCTCGCTATTGGCGCGTCGCTGAAAAATATGTTTTCTAATTGGGAATTGGGAATTGGTAATTGAAAATTGGAAATAGGTGTTATTTTCTCTTCTTCCTTCTTCCCTCTTCCCTCTTCCTTCTTCCTGACATCCGTTACATCCGTTACATCTTGTACAGTGCTCGTTGCCGAACTTCCCTCTTCCTTCAACTTCCCTTCAAACGCTCCAACAGCCATTGAAATCTCGATTCAGCCAAATCTGGATTTTCGACATTTTCCGGGATAGCGCCCTCGTCGTCGGGTTCTTGATATATTAAACCATCACTATCATCGCCGAAGCGTTTGACTGTACCCCGCAGTCTCGACGAAAGAAATTTGGTAATCGCCCGATAAAACCGCAGGGAAAAAAGCACGTCTTGCTCTAGTTTTTCAGTTAGCAGCCACCGCGGAATTGACAGGATGAGGCACTCTTCAATTGCCGTGACGCTAGCAGAAGGAAGCCTCCCGTCTACAAAAGACATTTCGCCTAACACTTCCCCGGAAATAATTTTTCCAATTTCTTTGTCGCCCAAAGATGATACAGCAACGCTCAAAGTTCCCTCCAGAACTATGTACAGGGCGTCTAAGGGCTTACCTTCGGCGATCAGGGTTGTGCCGGGGAGGACTTGGGTGCGGGTGCCGTTGGCGAGCATCCAATCGATGTCGCGATCGCTCAATTCGCCTAATATCACTAGAACTTTGCTCATAAAGTCAGGTTGAGATGAGATAATTTGTATTTTTTTACTTGTTTAGTTGCGTGCTGTTGTTAGATGGTCAGACCCTGAGCGAAAGCGAAGGCTAAACTTTACAAATAGAACACTAAATTTTACACAATTTTCATAATATTCAGTAATTTTGACACGATCGACCCACAAATATTTCTCGGATCGGTGGTATTATTCTACATTAATTGTCAGGGACTGTGCAGCAGCCGATCGCGTTGTATTAACTGCACTTGCTGTGGACGGCGGGGCTGCCAAAACTGTTTTGAAAGCTTGTTGTCTCTTGGTTTCGAGGCGGTGCGCCCTCAAAAACCGGATTTTTCCGGCGTCGCTGCGAGTGCAGCGCCCCCAAGTACAGAATTGTAGAATGCAAGCGAGACGCGCGATCGAACCCTCAATTAAACAGGATTAAGGGTGAAATCATCCCTAGGATTGATTTTTAGCCGATCGATCTGTAAATTAAAATTAGCCTCTAAACCCACCGTCCGTTCTTGAATCTAATCAGCTTGAGAGTTGACTATTCAACGGTAAAATGGCAATCTAGGAACAACACAACTCATATTTGTGTCTTTTTTTAGCAAAGCTCTCGACGGTCGCCCTCAAACACTTACACTTTTAACACACCCTTCATTGAGGAGTTTCTATGAATAGTCTATTTTCCAAGTCTACTTTTGCGTTAATAAATCTTGCAGCTTTAGCTGTTTGTTGCAGTACCATGTCAGCGAAAGCTGAAACTGGCAACTTGCCCGATGTCGCTACAACTGCAACAATCGCAGCTCAAAATATTGACCAAACTTCTGAGCCGACGGCAACTTCAGCAGTTAAACCCGACGCAGAAACAACGGCTAGTAATAAAAAAATTGATTCTATCAGTTGGAGCGAACTAACAGAAGCAGCGGAGCCAGCAGCCTCCGAACCGTCAGCCAACTTGCAAGTATCTATTGCTGCACCAGAAAAATCGGAAGCAGCAACATCGGAAATTGCTGAGACAGAAACTGCGCCAAATACCTCCATTGCTGCTGAGACTGAAAAGCCGGAAGAAACCGTTAAAATTGCTGATAATGGTGTCAAAGTGGAGTCAACAGTCGAGACAGCCAAAAAGAGCGATCGACCTACCTCAATTGTTGCCGAGAGAAATAATCTTGAAGTAACTGCAACGAAGGAAGAAAAAGAAGTCCAAACAGCACAAGAATTGTTGAGCAATCCTGTCAGCACTTCCGCCTCAGCTTTGACAAACCAACCGAAAGTTGCTGAAAAACCGGCAACTGTGTCGGAACCAACTGAAAAAGTGGCTCAAGGAACTCAAATCCGACCAGGCAGAGCAACTCGTTCCGGGCCCAGCTACATCGGCATTGGCGGCAATCTAGGTTTTGGCGGAGATACAGCATTAGGCGACGGTTCATTTGCGATTATTAGCAAAATCGGTTTGACCAACAATTTCTCGGTGAGACCGACTGTTTTGTTCCGCGACAACTTAACTGTTCTAGTTCCCGTTACCTACGATTTTGTATCTCAAGAGGCCGTCGAAGTCAGCGATGATTTTGTGATTACTGCTGCTCCTTATGCAGGTGCTGGCGTCGCACTTTCTACTGGCGATGACGGTCATTTTGGCTTCCTGATTTCGGGAGGTGTAGATGTGCCGCTGTCGAGAAATTTTACAGCTACAGCGGGACTGAATGTTGGTTTTCTCGACGGAGCTGAAGTGGGATTGTTAGTCGGTGTCGGCTATACGTTCCCTAATGTTGTCAGGTAGGGTTGCTGTTTGAGCAAACGCAGGACAAATAAATATGTGCGGGGTTGACTGTAGGAATACAGTCAACCCTTTTTGATGATGGAAAATCTGCCAATTCGATCAATTTAGGGTGCGCCACAAGCAGAGACCGGTAATGTATGGTGCCTCATAAGCACAGAGCGCCGATATTGATTTTTGTGAAAGATATAATGATGGTGCGATCGTACTTTCTCACAAACCACCCGAAAAAACCGTGACCAAAACAGAAATCTTAGCAGCACTCAAAAATCTGACAGCAGAAGAACGCCTAGAAATCATCGAAACAGCTTCGCGGATGATGCGCGAAGAAATAGAAGAAAAAGCCCAGCGCAAAGCCGAGAGAAAGCGGAGACTCAGAGCCGCAGCAGAAGCAGCAGTCCAAGATTATATGCCGGGAGGTACTTTACATGATTTGTGGTCGGCTGAGAGCGAACCCTATTTTGAATCCGAGGAAGAATACCTTAACGCAGGGATAAAAACTAATGCGTAGAGGTGAAATTTGGCTGGTTGCGCTTGAACCTACTGTGGGCGCCGAAATCGGCAAAACTCGTCCGGTAGTAATTGTCAGCGATGAAACGGTGGGAATTTTGCTGCTTGAAGTTATTGTTCCTATCACTGACTGGAAAGAGCGATACACCGAGAGAAATTGGATGGTTCGACTAGAACCCAGCGGCGAAAATGGCTTGGCGAAACTCTCCGCCGCCGATACTTTTCAAGTCCGTTCCGTCTCCCAACAAAGATTTGTCCGACAACTCGGAACCTTGTCCGAGACAATTATGGAAGAAATTGCAGAAGCACTGACAATTGTTCTGGATCTAGATTGAATAACTAGGCAACAGCGTACAAATAGTGTTATTTATAAATAGATTGTACGGCGCGGCGGCCTAAATGATTCCTATACAACTTACACTCAAAAATTTTCTCAGCTATCGAGATGCTGCTTTAGACTTTCGCGGCCTGCACACCGCTTGCATTTGCGGGCCTAACGGTGCTGGCAAATCCTCCCTCTTAGAAGCCATATCCTGGGCACTTTGGGGCTGTTGTCGCAGCGATACGGAAGACGATATCATCCATATCGGCGAAACAGATGTGCGCGTTGATTTCACTTTCTCCACCGGCGGCCAAATCTACCGGGTGATTCGCAACCGCCGGCGCGGACAATCGGGAAGTTTGGAATTTCAAGTAGCAACAAACCCCCCCTTCCCCCCCCTTGGTAAGGGGGGGCCACAAGAAGTGAATTCTTCCTTTGGTAAAGAGGAACCCGAAGAAGTAAATTCTTCTCCCCCCCTTAGTAAGGGGGGGTCGGGGGGGGTGAATTTTCGCACGCTCACAGACAAAGGTCTGAGAACAACTCAGCAAAAAATCCTCGAACACATCAAACTAGATTACGATACCTTCATCAACTCGGCGTATTTGCGGCAGGGGCGAGCTGATGAATTTATGCTCAAAAAGCCGATCGAACGCAAACAAGTTTTAGCCAACCTGCTCAAGCTCGACTCCTACGATACTTTATCCGACCAAGCCAAAGATACGTCCAAACAATTTAAAGCTCAAGTCGAAGTGCTCAAACAGAGTTTGCTAACCGTACAAGAGCAACTGCAACAAAAAGAGGCTCTTGCTTCCGAACAAACTCAATTGCAGCAAGCAACCGATTTACTTCAGCAGCAGCAGCAAGCCGACACAAACGAGTTACAGCAACTGCAACTCCAGCACCACAACCGCCAAACTTGGCAAAAACTCCTCGCCGGCCACCAGCAACAGCACTACAATATCACTCAAGAATGCCGCCGCTTGCAGCAAGAACTCAGCGCAGCCAAACAGCAGCAAAATGAGCTGCAAGCCCTCCTAGGGCAAGAAAATGAAATAACAGCAGGCATCGCGTATTTCCAAAGCTTGCAAGCCACAGAAGAAACTCTGGCTGGCAAATTCAAGGTTAATCAACAAGCCCAAAATCAGCGTCAGCAATTGCAAGAACAGCAACGGCAAGAACTGAGCTTTTTGCAAAGCAAAATTCAGCAGTTGCAAGCTCAATTAGAGGTTTTAGAACAAGATGAAAAAGATGTTCTGGAAATTCTGAAACAGCAGCCGGAGGTTGACAAAGGACTCGCCCAGTTGCAAGCAGTTCGATCGCGCCTCAACGAACTAGAGCAACTGCAACTGCAAGTTTCGCCGCTGCTACAACAGCAGCAGCAAAAGCAACAAAAGCTCGATCGCGCCCGCGCCGGTTTAACCGCCCGCTTAGAGGAAATCAACCGACAGGTGCAAGTTCAGCAGCAGCAGCGACAGCCGCAATTACAGCAGGAAATCTCGGCCATCGCCAATCAAATTTTGCAGTTGGAAAACAAGCGAGTTTATCAGCAGCGAGTCCGCGAAAAAGGTCAAGAAAGGCACGACTTTCTCGGAAACCTGCAAGCCAAAAGCCGCGACTATCAAACCAGACTCGCCGAGATCGACCAAAAACTGCAACTGCTGCGGAAACATGAAGGAGAAAAAACCGCAGGCGAAGGTAAAGCCTCGAATTTTGCGGAAAACGAGCCATCGAATTCGCCTTTAATGGTGCGGGATGCAAATTTTGGCAATTGTCCTTTGTGCGATCGACCTTTAGACGAACACTACTGGAATTTGGTAGTCACAAAACACCACACCCAACAGCAGGAAATCTGGAATCAACTGTGGGTTGTGCGCGAACAGTTGGCTGTCTCCGAGCGCGAAATTCAAGTCCTCAGACATGAATACCGCGAACTAGAAGAGGAATTAGCGCCCTACCAAGAATTGCGCGAACGCCGCAGCCATTTGCAAGCACAATTAGATAGCCTGAGCCAAGATGAAAACCGACTGCAAACTATGCGTCAAGACGCTGCAGAAATAGAGCGGTTGCTACGCACCGGCGAGTATGCAGCCGATGATTTGGGCGAACTCCAGCAAATCGAACAGCAACTGCAACAGCTCAATTACAGCGATCGCAGCCACTCCCTCGCCCGCAGCGAAGAAAAGCGCTTGCGGTGGGCGGAAATTAAGCAAGCTCAAATCAAAGATGCTCAGCAGAAACTGAATAAAATTAATGCTCGCCGCCCGGATTTGCAAACTCAATTAGCCACGGTACAGCAACAGTTAGAACAGCAAAAAAATAGCTCGGAAATACAGCAGCAAATTCTGTCTTTAGATAGATACATTGCGGAAGTTGGCTATAATTTGGAACAGCACGAACACGTCCGCAGCGAAATGCGCCGATCGCAGTTTTGGATCGCCCGTGCCGAAAAATTGCGATCGGCAACTGTGCAGTACCCGCAAGTGCAGCAGCGGGTTAATGAAATAGCAAATTCCATCGCAGTGCGCGATCGAGATTTGCAAGCTGTCAGCGCTCAAACTTCCGCGATGAACCAGCAATTGCAAGAACATCCCGATCCCACAGCCCGCATAAGTGCGATCGAACAGCAAATCAGTCGCCGCCGCCAGCAGCTTGACCAACATTTGGGAAGTCTCGGACGCCTCCAGCAGCAGCAGCAAAATTTGGAAAACCTGCAAGTTCAGCTAGTAGCTCAAAAAGAGCAAATGCAAGTTGCAAAACGCCAGCAGCGAGTTTATCAAGAGTTGGGTCAAGCATTTGGTAAAAACGGCATTCAAGCTTTAATGATTGAAAATGTTTTGCCTCAACTCGAAGCGGAAACAAATCAGATATTGTCGAGATTGAGCGCCAATCAATTGCACGTTCAATTTATTACTCAGCGGGCTTCTGCTTCTAAAAAAGCCACTAAATTGATTGACACCTTAGACATTTTAATTGCTGATGCACGCGGTACTCGCGCCTACGAAACTTACTCTGGCGGTGAAGCTTTTCGGATTAATTTTGCGATTCGGCTGGCGCTGGCGAGACTGCTGTCTCAGCGGGCGGGCACGGCTTTGCAAATGTTGATTATTGATGAGGGATTCGGAACTCAGGATGCTGAAGGGTGCGATCGGCTGATTGCTGCAATTAATGCGATCGCCTCCGACTTCGCCTGCATCCTCACCGTTACCCATATGCCCCACCTGAAAGAAGCTTTTCAAGCCAGGATTGAAGTAAGCAAAACTGCTCAGGGTTCTTCCATCAGCTTGTCAATTTAAAAGGGTTGATGAGCCGGATGGAAAGGGGAGAAGAAAAACAGTTAAAAATATCAGTATTTTCACCTTCTGTTTTCTTTGGGCTTTCGGTATTTTCACATTCTGTTTTCTGGATAAGTCCCTAATGCCTTCGGTTGTACTACTTTCAAACCAGAAGGCAACTGTATGCCCGTGCGCCAAACCATAATGGAATTAGTCATTGCCAATCTAAAATCTAAAATCTAAAATAGTATTAGTCCTCGCCCCCATGGGCTTTTTTGGGCTGCTGACTTTGTTCAAAAAGCTAAATTGAAAATAAAATTATAGAATAAGAATGGCTCAAGCTATTTATAAATTTTTATTGTTCTGTCCCCTCCCTGGGAATTTGGATATTGCCACAGATGACAACAGACTCTTTCAACCTGTCTCTCCTAGAGCGGGCGATCGCAGCGTCGAACAACAGCGTCTTAATTGCTGATGCTCGCAAGCATGACACACCTATTATCTACTGCAATCCTGCTTTTGAGAAACTGACCGGTTACAGCCGCGAAGAAGTTATTGGACGCAACTGCCGATTTTTGCAGGGTCCCGATACCGATCGGGCTGAATTAAACAAACTCCGCCACAGCTTGCAAGCGGGAACTGAAATTCAGGTAGTTCTCAAAAATTATCGCAAAGACAAAACTCCTTTTTGGAACGAATTAATGGTTTCCCCCATCTTAGACGATGAGGGAAAATTAACTCATTTTATCGGAGTTCAGAACGATATTAGCAAAAGAGTAGCAGCCGAAACAGCCAGGGAAGAAAGCGAAGAAAGATTGCGCGCGATCGCCAGTACGACTCCCGTTCCCATGTTAATTACGCGCCTAGAAGATAGCGTTATTTTGTATGCAAATCCTGCTCTAGGTAAAAGTTTAGGTTTGAGTTACGAACAACTTATCGGACGCAAAAAACTGGCACTTTATGCCAATATCAATGACCGCCGTCAATTGATAGGTTTAGTCAAACAAAACGGCTTTAGCGACAGCAAAGAAATCTGCCTCAAGAAAGCAAATGGCAGTTTGTTTTGGGTAAAAATGTCGATGCGAGCGATTAATTTTAATGGCGAAGCCGCAATTTTATCGGCATTTTACGATATTACCGATCGCGTAGAAGCAGAAACAGCACTACGGCAAAGCGAAGCCAGGTTTCAAAAACTGGTTGCCAACGTTCCGGGAATGATTTATCAATTTCAGTTAGCAGCAGACGGTACTGTGTCATTCCCCTACGTCAGTTCCGGCTGCCGCGAACTCTGGGAATTAGAACCAGAGGTACTCCAAAATTCAGCTATTCCTGCTATAGAAATGATTCATCCAGAGGATGCGCCCAGCTTCCATGAATCAGTTGCTATCTCAGCTAAAACTTTAGACCCTTGGCGGTGGGAAGGCAGATTTGTTTTTCCGGGCGATAGAATTAAGTGGATTAGCGGGGCTTCGCGACCCGAACGGGGGGAAAATAATAACATTATTTGGGATGGTTTGTTGATTGACATTAGCGATCGTAAACTTGCAGAATCAGCACTGCGGCAAAGCGAAGCCAGATTTCAAAAAATGGCCGCCAACGTGCCGGGAATGATTTATCAATACTTGCTACATCCCGACGGTTCCGATAAATTCATTTATGCCAGTTCAGGCTGTTGCGAACTCTACGAATTAGATCCAGAAAAAGTTCAAGAAAACTCGGATTTAATTTGGTCAACGGTGCATCCAGAAGACCTAAAAGTCCTTTTGGAATCAATCGCAATTTCCGGCGAAACTTTAAAACCTTGGATATATGAATGGCGGATCGTAACGCCATCTGGAAAACTGAAATGGATTCGCGGCATCGCCCGCCCCGAAGCGCAATCTGGGGGCGACATACTGTGGGAAGGAGTGACAATCGACATCAGCGATCGCAAGCTAGCAGAAATCGCCCTCAGCGAGTCAAAAATCGCCCTGCAAGAAGCCAACCAAGAACTTGAAAAGCGCGTCCTCGAACGTACCGAAGCCTTGCAAACATCCCAAAATATGCTGTGGTTGGTAATCAATAATATCCCTCAGTTAATCGCCTGGAAAGATCGAGATTTAGTTTACTTGGGAGGTAACAAAAACTTTGCTAAAGTCGCAGGTTTCAATCACCCCAGCGAAATCGCTGGTCTCACCGACTTCGATATGCCCTGGAAGCAGGAAGAAACAGAAGTTTTTCGAGCCTGCGACAGCCGCATCATGGCAACCAACACCCCAGAATATCACATCATAGAATCCAAAATGCAAGCCGACGGCACCCAGTGCTGTCTGGATACAAATAAAATACCTTTACACGACAATTCCGGCAATGTAGTCGGCATTTTGTCTACGTTTGAAGACATCACAGATCGGCTTTCCCTAGCAGCTAAAGTCCGTGCCAGCGAGGAACTATTTCGCACAATTTTTGAAGATGCACCAATCGCTATATACTTAGCTAACTTAGATGATAACAAGTTAGTGAGAGTCAATAAAACTTATTGCGAAATGCTGGGATATACCATAGCAGAATTGCTCAACAAAACTTTTATAGAACTTGGGCATCCCGACGATTCTCCAAAAAATATCCAAGTTGCTGATGCTCTCGAACGGGGAGAAATTACTCACTATCAAATCGAACTCCGCCAAATTACAGCTACAGGTAAAATTGTTTGGGTAAATGTGACAGCTACTTTAATTCGAGACGGCGAAGGAAAACCTATTTACAAATTAGGGATGATAGAAAATATAACAAACCGCAAAATTTCCGCCGCCGCACTCCAAGCTTCCGAATCTCAGTTAAGAAAACAAGCCGCCCAATTGCAAGAAGCCTACGAACAACTACAAAACGCTCAAATCCAATTAGTTCAATCCGAAAAAATGTCGAGCCTCGGTCAGATGGTGGCTGGCATCGCCCACGAAATCAACAATCCCGCAACTTTTATTAACGGCAATATTTCTCACACTGACAACTATTTTCACGATTTAGTTGAACTGTTAAGTCTCTACCAGGAACATTACCCGTCCCCAGTGCCTCAGATTGCTAGAAAAATTAAGGACTTAGAGTTAGATTTTCTGAAGGAAGACTTGCCAAAAATGCTAAATTCCATGAGATTAGGAGTAGAAAGAATCAGTAAAATTGTGTTGTCGCTGCGGAACTTTTCGCGACTGGATGAATCAGAAATGAAGTTGGTAGACGTTCATGAAGGAATTGACAGTACACTTTTAATATTGCAGCACAGATTGCATCATGCAAATATAAAAAGCCGGATTGAAATTATTAAAGAATACGGAAAAACATCCAAAATTTACTGTTGTCCGGGTCAGTTAAACCAGGTATTTCTCAATATTATCAGCAATGCGATCGACGCTCTAGAAAACCAACCGCAACCTCGGACGATCGTGATTCGCACCCTCATGAAAAAAGCCGATCTGAAAAGCCACAGTAAAAACCAGCTCTGTGATGGCGATCGCATTGTAATTTGCATCGCCGACAGCGGTCCGGGAATGACCGAAGACGTTCGGAAGCGGCTATTCGATCCCTTCTTCACCACCAAACCCGTAGGGTCTGGAACTGGCTTGGGATTATCCATCAGCCATCAGATTGTGGTAGAAAAACATAAGGGAAGCCTGCGGTGCATCTCAGCGCCCGGACAGGGAGCGGAATTCTGGATTGAAATCCCCTGCTGAGCGATCGGAAATTAATTTAAAAGTTTCAAGATATAACTTTTAATTCCCAATTGCCGTCGGTGCTTGAGTTATCAGGGTTTTGAATTAACCGCACTCAGAAGCCGGAACAAATCGCACTCAGCGGTGTGCTAATCTGCTGCCCTTATTCGCTAGGCAAATATGCTGAAAAAACTACCTTTATCCTGGTCTCGCTACATTCCAGCCGCGTTGACGCTAGGTTTGGGTGTGGGACTGTCGCTTCTGGCATTCGCCTTGGTTTGGGACTGGGAAGACAAGCGCCGCGACTACGAAATGCAGCGCCGCATCGACGATATTTCGATCGGCATCGAACGCCAGCTCAACTCCGACTTAGATACTGTTCTCGCCCTCAGCGACTACATGAAAGCCTTCAGCGCCGTCGAGCGTTCCTCTTTTGCTCGGTTTGTCGCCCGTCCCCTATCCGTCCACCCCAGCCTGCAACTCCTGGCTTGGGCCCCCCGCGTCCCCACTTCCAAGCGCCGCAACTACGAAACCAAAGCTAGAAACGAAACAGAGCCCAGCTTCGAGATTACAGAGCGCGGCCCGCGAGGAGAACTCCGCAAGGCTCTCCAGCGTTCAGAATACTTCCCGGCTTTCTACGTCGAACCACCAGCCGGAAACGAGACAGTATTAGGTTTTGACCTCGCCTCCCACCCAGAAATCCGCGTCGCGCTCGATCGAGGGCGCGATACAGGAGAAATGATTGTCACCAACTACATCGGCTTAACTCAGGGCAATTCCCCGGAACAGGGTCTTTTGGCCATAGTTCCGATTTACGAAAACAGCAGTCAACCGACTACGCTGGAATCCCGCCGCCAACTGCTACAAGGATTTGTTCTGGGCGTATTTCGAGGCAAAGATATTTTCCAAACCTCTTTAAAAGGACGCAATACCGACTACCTCAATATTTATCTCGTTAGCGAGGCTCCAGACAAGCAAGAAGCAGGGTCGCTGTTACCGCAAACGGGGAACCCGGTTCTCAAAAATCTCCCTGCTGAGAGGCGAATTCAGCAATTTGCGATGCAGTTCCAATCCGCCAGCCAACAAGTGCTTCCAGCATCAGCCACTGCGAAACCCTCTCTCCTGCAAAACTGCCCGATTCTTGACAATCCAGGCCCGAACTATACAGCTTGCAGAAGGCGGCTGAAAATTAGCGGCCGCCAGTGGTCTATGTACGTGTCAGCAACCCCGGAAATTCGCCGGATTCGCAAGCACTGGCGCTCTTGGGGAACTCTGACGATGGGGATGCTGTGGACTCTGATTCCGGTGACATATATGCTGACAGCTTTGAGCCGCACCGCCCAAATCGAAAAGCTAGCGCGAGAAAGAATTCGCCAAGCCGAACAGTTGCAGGCTGCTTACTTACAGTTGGAACTCGAACAAGCTAAATCCGAGCAACTGCTGCTGAACGTTTTGCCGGCAGCGATCGCCCTGCGCTTGAAGGACAATGAACACAATATCGCCGAAAGTTTTGCGGAAGTAACTGTGATGTTTGCCGACATTGTGGGGTTTACAGAGCTTTCGTCGAGAATTTCAGCGACGGCGGTGGTGGAAGTGCTCAACGATATTTTTTCGGCTTTTGACCACTTGGCAGATCGCCACGGTTTGGAGAAAATTAAGACGATTGGTGACGCTTACATGGTTGTCGGCGGTTTGCCTACGCCCCGAGACGATCACGCCGAGGCGGTTGCGAACATGGCGATCGATATGCTGCACGAAATTCGACTCCTGAGTTTAGAACATTCGGAACCTTTCAGCATTCGGATCGGGATTAGCAGCGGCCCTGTCGTTGCCGGCGTCATCGGCTTAAAAAAGTTTATTTACGACCTCTGGGGCGACACAGTAAATATTGCTTCGCGAATGGAATCCCACGGGATTACCGGCTGCATTCAAGTCACCGCCGAAACTTACGAGATATTAAAAGATAAATATACTTTTCAGAAGCGCGGCGCCATTCAAGTTAAGGGCAAGGGATACATGGTTACTTATTTGCTGACTGGCAAAAAGATTATCGATCCAGCCCAAAAACGGATACAAGCTTCCGAATCCCCGATCGAGTAAGACTTTCAATCGCCAAGCTAAAATAGTGTAAGCTCAAGGTATTCTATCACCCCTGCACCAACCGAGGAAAAACCATGACGACGCTGCTAATTCAAACCGAAAGCGTCCCACTGACGGTCAATTTCCCTGCGATCCAATCGATGACTGTTGAACAGTTCTATGAATTCTGTATAGTTAATCGCGATTTGAGAATTGAGCGTACTGCCAGTGGGGAAGTCATTATCATGTCACCAGCCTTTTCAGATACAGGGAACCGCAACATTAAAATTGCTCAGCAACTTGCGAACTGGGCAGAAGAAGATGGCACAGGTGAAACGTTTGACTCCAGTGCAGGCTTTACCTTGCCGAATGGAGCAACCCGATCTCCCGATGCCTCCTGGATTAAACTAGAGCGCTGGAATGCCTTAAGTGAAGAACAAAAAGCCTCCTTCGCACCCATTTGTCCTGACTTTGTGATTGAATTGCGGTCTGCTAGTGACACTCTCAAGGGATTGCAAAACAAGATGCAAGAATATATTGAGAACGGTGTATCCCTCGGCTTTTTGCTCGATCGCAAAAACAGAAAAGTCTATATTTACCGTCCCAATCGCGAACCGGAAATCTTGGATAATCCTGAAACAGTCAGCGCAGATCCAGAGTTACCGGGATTTGTCTTGCGGATGGCAAAAATCTGGTGATTTAGATCGTTAAACCATACTCAAAGACATCAATTCATCTGTCATTTCAAAATTTGCCGTCACGCTTTGCACGTCGTCCAAATCTTCCAGTGCATCCATTAACTTCAGGAGCGATCGAGCTTTTTCAGGAGTGTCTATTTCCACTGTATTGCTCGGAATCCAGCGATTTTCCAACTGCAAAACTGCAAATTTTTTTTGTTTCAAATGACACTCCCCACTCTTTCATAGACTGGGATTATTGGTTCATAGATCCCTTATTTTTTAGCTCGAATCACTAAATCAATTAACTGTTATCGTCCCAGAGTTTTACCCCATTCGCTTGAGCCAGTTTGAGTATTGGATTTGACATTTCCGGGCGTGAAGGCACCGAGTAGTTTGCGATCTAGCTTAGACTTCAGTGGCTTCCGATACCCCATTCTAGATAGAAGTTTGCTACGCTTGCTTTTGAGCTTGCTTTCTTTTGCTCAAAACAGCCCGTTGAATTGTCAGCAAAATTTTCCCCTCTTGTTCATTAATTTCACCGTCAGCCTCGATCATCTCAGTGCATCGCTTTAAAAGTGGTTCGGCAAAGTCGAGTTCGAGTTGTGCGAGTAAAATATCCAACTTGGGAGGCAATTTAGACTTATTTTTCACAGCTTCAATCTCAGCTAAAGATTTGGGATTTAAATTCGCCGCTTGTAATTGAGGTAATAACTCATCCCATCGGGTGAATTTTTGGGTGGTATAGACGACATACACCAAAATCCAATCCATCACCGTTTCTTGTGCGATCGCTGTCTCTAAATATTTCTCACTTTCCGCTTGCAATACCTCTTGTAAATCTTCGAGCTTGGTTTCGATTTTCGAGGAATCGATATCGGCTTCATAAAACCGACAAGCACCGTATCCCAGCGCGTAAATCATTGTCGCACTGGCGCTAGCATTAATTACCGCACCCGCCAAGGGAATATTGCTGACAAGCGTAACTCCAGCTTCGATCGCTAAATTGCTACCCAAGGATAAACCGAAAATAGCTACAACTTCTTTTTGGCGATCGCTCGATTGCAACTCCTTTCCATAGGCGGCAGCTATTTGATAAACCAACTCCGCGGATAACACCGTCATTGCCGCTAAATCCATGCCAGCCAATGCCAAAGCTGCGCCCGGCACTAAACTGCTAACCAAGCCACTTCCTGCAGCTAGCAAGGCTTTTTCCACCATTAAGCGATGTGCGATTTCTTGAGGTTTCTCGTGAGGATATTGGCGCTGCAACTCTCGAACTTGCGCCTCGGCAGTCACGACATCAACTTTATCGATCGCACTAACTAACCAGTCGATTTTGAAATTTTCAGTCAGTTTTTTTAGGATAGGACTCTGGGAAATCGAACCGAGGGCTGAACCAAAAAAATTGGGAAATTGGAGTGCTGCACTTCCGGCATTCCCTACCGCATTCCCTACCGCACTCGCGGTATTAACAACAATCTCACCGGGAGCGTGTCACTTTTGCAATAAGTACAAATACTTAGACAGCTTTTCCCGACTTGCCAATTAACCCATTTAAATAA